>NZ_MIIZ01000444.1:0-25558 GCF_001743005.1 Shigella sp. FC1967
ATCCACCTAATCCTACACCGCAAATTAATACAGGCTCTTTTGTGGATTTAATCACTTTATCCGTTTCTTTCAGTAAATGCTGCATGTCATGACGAGGATTACATAAGAAACCAATACGCTCTGCCCAATATCCACCTAATCCTACACCGCAAATTAATACAGGCTCTTTTGTGGATTTAATCACTTTATCCGTTTCTTTCAGTAAATGCTGCATGTCATGACGAGGATGCAACGTACTGTAACTTAAAAATCGGACATCAGGATCAATAAACTGTAGCTGTAAAATTTTCTCATGATTTCCAGGACTCGTGGAATCAAAACCATGTAAATATATAATCATGCTCGCTCCTGCCATTGCTCCTGTAATTGAGTCAGCAACTGATTCGCTTTTTTCCAACGATCAGAGGTTTGTAGCTCACTCAATGTGTAACGACCTCGGTGATGGTACAATGTGGAAATGCGTTCTGCTTTGACGGAGGACAGGTTATCTAACACACTCACCGCCCCTTTTCGGTTATTACACACTAAAAGCATATCACAACCAGCATCTAGTGAACGTTGTGCTCTTTCCGCGTAACTCCCCATAATGGCAGCACCTTCCATTGATAAATCATCAGAGAAGATAACACCTTGGAAGCCTAACTGTTCACGTAAAATAGATTTCAACCAGTACGATGAGCCACTTGCAGGACGTTCATCAACCTGAGAATAAATAACATGAGCAGGCATAATCGCATCTAATAACTGGCGTTGAATAAAATCTTTAAAAATAGACATATCACGTTGTCTAATGTCATTTAAAGAGCGATCATCCCGAGGTGTTTCTTTATGCGAATCAGCCCTTACAGCACCATGCCCAGGGAAGTGTTTACCTGTTGATTTCATACCCGCTGAGCGCATACCTTTAATAAAGCTCTCTGCCATTGTCATTGCAATTTCAGGTGAATCATGGAAAGAACGCTCACCTATGGCAATACAGTTATGACCTAAGTCGAGCACAGGTGCAAAACTGATATCAATGTCCATGGCAATCATTTCTGATGCCATTAACCATCCCGCTTCTTGTGCTAAATGACTCGCTTGATAACTTTCATTTAATGCCGCATAAGATTGGGCCGCAGGTATACGCGTAAAACCATCACGGAAGCGCTGTACTCGTCCCCCTTCTTGATCTACTGCAATCACAAGACGCTCATGAGATGCATCACGAATTTGACGAACTAATTCATTTAATTGTTCAGCATCGTGGAAGTTGCGGGTAAAAAGGATTAATCCACCGACAAGAGGATGCTTTAAAATTTCACGCTCTTCACTATCGAGTTCATATCCTTCAACATCAAGCATTACTGGACCCATAACATTCCTCTCTTTGTAATTGTGACAAGATAATGTCTTTAATTCGTCAGACTGAAATAGCGACGTAAAGGTTCAGACATTATTAAAAATGATCCATCTTTTGTTTGTTGCCAACGGACTTCATACCACATTAGCATCATATAAAAAATGAATGGTTCTCTTGAAAAAATACGCTCTCTCAACTCGCTCATAGAATGAACATCCGTCTCTTTGGGTTGAGCATAATGACAATGATACGAATAATAATAATCCAAAAACGTGTTTTGCTGCGATTCATTGAGTTGATTTGTTGCAAAGAATGTCATCAACGAATCCGCCGTATCAATATCGGCCGCATATTCCCAATCAATAAATTTTATACCGGAATCACTAAGAAGAATATTATCAACATGCAAATCCATGTGAGCAGGCGCGTATTTTATGAGATTGCATTGCGGTTGGCGTAAAAAAAGATTGTTGCAAGCGTAACCATTTAGCAGATAAGCGTTTTCTATCAATACCCTGCCAATAAATTAATAACTCATGCTTTAAATTAAGAGGAAAGCCAAACGGTGTCTGCTGATGGAGAATTGCTATTTTTTCAGCCAATGGTTTTAAATAAGTACTAAAAAGTGATTCGTGGGTAAAATGTTCACCCTGTAACCAATAAAGAAAAAAACCACGCTTTATAACGTGTCGCAACTTTAGGTGATAAGTGAGAGCCTGATAGCTGTTTTAAAATGGTGTATTCTTTTTTTCCATGTACATAAAGCAATTTTTTTTCATCGCCATAATAGCGAGCGACCCAGTCAATACGTTCACACTGCACACGAAAAACACCACCGCCAGATCCTTCTAATGCAGTGATTTTCCATTGACTTAATGCCGTTGCAGGGAAAAGTGCTTGCAAGGCATTAAGCAAACTCGAGTAATGCGGATCATTCAACCTTATGGCGCCCATGCCAAAGGATCTCGCCAGAAGAAACCGACATTAACTGCATACTAATCACACGGTTATCTTTTTTGCCATCAACCGTTGAGAATAAAATATAATCCGCTTTTAAATAACGGGCGAGGCCAATTGCTGCGCTACGAAGACCTAGGCTATCTTCACCAGATAAACCGAGCGCTTTTCGCGCTGACATCATTTGCGCATAAGGCACCGTTTGCAATGCACTAATACTATTAACTGATTCAATGATAGTATTTGTTGCATTTACTGCTTGGATATTCCCACCTGAATTGTTTTTAACATTATCAACAACGATAAGCTTACCTGCCTCTAAATCATCAGTCACCGCCATTTCTCTAATTAACGGTGTGACAGCGGCATTCCAATTAATACTCGTGATTTTAGGTGGCGTTGGCACAACTTCAATCGGTGGCTCTATGGGTTTAGGCGGCTCTACTGGCTCTGTAGGTGTAACGGGTTCAACAGGTGCAGGCGGTTGTTGTGGCAACATTGATGGACAACCTGCTAATAAAAACACAGACATTGCCACAAATATAACTCTTTTCATGCTCGTGTTACCTTATCCTAAGTAAAGAGATAAACTCTGACATAACTAATGGTTTTATTTGGTATCTCACCACTAATTTCGGTATCACCATCACCAAGAATAGTCACATCATTTACATTTCCAGCAGGGGAAACTTCAAGTCCTTGTTCGTTATACCAATAAAAACGATAGCGAATAGAAACAGGATAAGATTGTGTATTTGATAACATGACTGTCGCTTTTGTACCATTAGCGTGGTGTTCAATAGTTGGCTGACCCGCAACAACGCCTACCACTAATACTGAAGGCTCCATAATGATAGCCTGTTGACGATTGAAGTAGAGTTTATTATCTGAATGAGATGATAAACATCCTGAAAGCAATGTCGTCATAAATACAGCGATAAGTAATGAATAAACGGCCTTAGCTTGTCTTATCATGTATGACTTCCTGTTATCCTGCTGTTAGCATCACATCAATTACTGGCTTAATAATGGCCCTAATGGTTTTCCACCAAGTAAATGCATATGAATATGGAAAACTTCTTGCCCACCATGTTTATTACAATTTATGACTAAGCGATAACCATCTTCAGCAATACCTTCTTGTTGTGCAATTTTTGCTGCAACAACAAACAGGTGTCCTAATACTTGCTCGTCTTCCGCAGTAACATCATTTACCGTAGGAATAAGTTTATTAGGAATAATTAAAATATGAGTGGGTGCTTGAGGTGAAATATCACGAAATGCAGTCACTGTATCATCTTGAAAAACGATATTGGCTGGAATTTCACCACGAATAATTTTACTGAAAATTGTTTCTTCTGCCATTTCCATCACCTTATTATTTATTTTAATCCCTGATTAATTCTATTAAGCAGGTAAGTTTTGAATATGAAAGAGTTTAGCAAAATTGCGTGTTGTTTGTTGCGCTAACTCTTCAACACTCACCCCTTTTAAGACAGCCATATACTCTGCAACATCTCGGACATAAGCAGGTTGATTTTCTTTTCCACGATGAGGAACTGGCGCTAAATAAGGGGAATCGGTTTCAACTAAAATTCTATCAAGAGGAACAATACGAGCAGCTTCTCTAATTTGTTCCGCATTTCTAAATGTCACGATACCGGAAAAAGAGATATACATACCAAGATCAAGTAATGCTGTTGCAGTCTCTTTATCTTCAGTAAAGCAATGCAGAACACCACCACAATCTTGAACTTTCTCTTCTTTTAAAATGGATAACGTATCTTCGCGAGCACTGCGTGTATGCACAATAACGGGTTTATTAACTTGGCGTCCAATACGAATATGCTCACGGAAAATTTCACGTTGTAGCGCAGCATTTTCTTGTTGGTAATAATAATCTAATCCTGTTTCACCTAAAGCAACAACATCAGGTGCGGCAGCTAAACGTGCTAATGCTTCAATATCATGACCTTCATCTAAATTTAAAGGGTGGATCCCACATGAAAAGGCGATATTGTCACGTTTACCGATTAGCTCACGCATACTCTTAAAACCTGGTAAAGTTGTTGCCACCGCTAACATATATTGAACATCACGCTGCTGTGCTTTTTTAACAACATCATCAATATTTTCATGCAATTTTTCATAATCTAAGCAGTCAAGATGGCAGTGTGAATCAACTAAAAACATAACTTACTCTCATTTATCTGGTACAACTTATAAGTGTTTTTTATTACAACTAAATCATTATTAATATATAGCTAATTAATTTTTTGTATCTAGCTGATTTTCCCCAATCTAGCAGCTGTTCTACTAGTAATAACTCTCTATTTAATGCAGGAATAGTCATTAACTGATAACGACACTGTTTCCAACCATCAATAATGGATAACAAAGTACCCGAAGACCATTGTGATAACGCCATAATCAATGCTTGCTGATCTTGGTTCACACAATACACTTGTGCATTGGTTTGGTATTTTAAGGCATCAAGCAGCAGTGATAATAACCAATACAAGCGACGTTCAGCATTATCTTGATTTAATTGTGGCAAAAATGCATATAAATCACGTTTTTGTATGCTTGCATATAAGGCTTGGCAAAAAGCGTCTCTTTCTTTCCACTCATCCTTCAATAATGAAAGCGCTAGAACGGGTGCGTTCTGAGATAAATTTAATGCCGTCACACTATTTGCATAAGGAATGTTTGGTAATTGTTGCTGTAACCAGTGCGTTGCGTGTTGAAGATCTGGCGTTGCTAAATGGTAATAAAAACAACGACTACGCAATGTTGCTAATAACACTTCCGGTTGCTGGCAATTCAGTAAAAAGTAAGTGTTTTTAGGTGGCTCTTCTAACGTTTTGAGCAATGCATTTGCTGCTGCTTCTGTTAATGCTTCAACGTCTTTTATCCAAACCACTCTAAAACCACTTTGTTGAGCATGATGCTCCAGCTTTTCAGTGACTTTTCTTACTGCTTCAATACCTATTGAGGACTTACCCTTTTCACTCTGCAAAATATGCCAATCAGGGTGTGTTTCAGCGAGCATCAAACGACAGCTATGACATTCATTACAACTTTTTAATCCCTGTTTATTCTGGCACATTAACCAACGACTTAATCCATAAGAGAGCGCTTCTCCTCCCATGCCTTGTATCGCATGTAAAAGCAAAGCATGATGACCTCGCCCTTCTTGATACATGCTAATAAGTTGTCGATATGCCTGATTTAGCCAAGGATACCAATTCATAGTGATTTATTTTCCTGCTGAACGAGCCACGCTGTTAATGTTTGACGGATATCTGCTTGTACTTTTTCAATCGATTGGGAGGCATCTATCGTGATAATGGTCTCATCATCTTTCGCCAATGCTTGATAACGTTCACGAGTGCGATAAAAGAAATCCATAGATTCTTTCTCAATTCGGTCTAACTCACCGCGTGCACGCGCTCTAGCAAGACCAATAGCCGGATCTAAATCAAGATATAAGGTTAAATCAGGGCGAAAATCACCAAGCACCGTATTGCGAAGTGACAACATCAGATCTTTATCTAAGCCGCGCCCGCCTCCTTGATAAGCTTGTGATGAGAGATCATGTCTATCTCCAATAACCCATTTACCTTCCGCAAGCGCAGGCTTTATCACGCTTTCTATAAGCTGAACACGCGCTGCATATAACATCAACAGTTCAGCTTTATCCGTGACTTTTTCGCCTTCAATACCTTGCTTGATAAGCTCCCGTAATTTCTCTGCAAGGGGGGTACCACCCGGTTCACGAGTAAATGCTAGGTTGGTGATACCTTTATCTTTAAGTGTATCGATAACCGTTTGGATCGCGCTGGTTTTTCCAGCGCCTTCAAGTCCTTCAATTACAATAAATTTACTGTTGTTCATAATTATCTTTGTTGTAAGCGTCGATATTGTGCGACGGCTTTATTATGTTCATTGAGTGTAGTTGAAAATTTATGACCACCCGTTCCATCCGCAACAAAATAGAGATAACGTGTATCCGCTGGATGTGCAGCAGCTCTAATTGAAGCGACACCTGGCATTGCTATTGGTGTTGGCGGTAAGCCATCAATTTGATACGTGTTATACGGTGTGTAGCCATTTAAATCACTACGATAAATCGTACCTCTATATTTATCACCTAAACCATAGATAACCGTTGGATCAGTTTGTAATCGCATATTCGTTTTTAATCGATTAACAAAAACAGATGCAACCTTGGTTCTTTCAGCATCAATACCTGTTTCTTTTTCAATGATTGATGCCATGATAAGCATTTCATAAGCCGATTTATACGGTAAATCACTATCGCGTTTAATCCACTCTTCTTCTAATGTTTTTTCCATTTGCTGGTAGGCACGTTTTAAAATTGCAACGTCGGTCGTGCCCGCCGTGTAATGGTAAGTATCAGGTGCAAACCAACCTTCTAAATTAGTAATTTCAGGTTTTATTCCTATTTCTTGACGTAGCTTATCGCTATCCATCGTGTGTGCGACAGCCACAAGTTGAGGTGCTTGCTCAAAAATAGATTGCCAATCCTTTAAACGACTGCCTTCAATAAAACGGATAGAAAACTGCGCCTCTTTACCGCTCTTGATAAGCAGTAAAACATCACGCAATGTCATCCCTTTTGTTAAACGGTAAGTGCCTGCTTTAAATTGGCTTAATTCTGGTTTGACTTTTAATAAAATCTGAAAATAATCCCCTTCATTCAGCAGATTATTTTTTATTAATAGTTGCTCCATGGCAACACGCCCAGTTCCTGCTGGCACAGTCAGTAACATTTCATCTTGTTTTACAACAATATTTTCTTCTAAGCCCCGAATATGTTGCACCATATACAATGCCACTGCACCAAGGCTAATCAATAAGGCAAAAAAAACTATCCATACTATTTTTTTTATCTTCATTTATAACTCATTACATTCTATTTAAGTGACGAACTGTGTTGTAAAACAACATGATAATAATCCCTATTAGGATAGAGATAGCACTTATCATCTGAAAAAGTGATTTGTGAAACGGGGATCACTGGCATCAACGCATTTGTTAACCATATTTCATCAGCCTGATAAAGTGTTTCAGGTTTTTCTCTCACAATATCGACTTCCCAATGTTTTTTTTGAGCGAATTGAAAAATAGATTGACGCATAATGCCATTGACTCCTGAATTAGTCAGATTGGGCGTAAAAAGCCGATTTCCTTTGCGCCAAAAAATATTCGCCGCATTAGCTTCAACTAAATATCCGTCATTATCACACACTAAAACATCATCAAATTCTGTTTTTTCTAAATGGTATTTGATAAGAACTTGTTCTAAACGATTGAGATGTTTGATCCCAGCCAACAAAGGGTTTTGCCCTAAGGTAACAGGACTTATCCCTAGCGATATACCGTCACTTTGCTGTTGAAGATAATGAGTAGGATAAGATGACAACGACATGATTACCGTCGGTGCTATAAATCCATGGGAAGAATATCCTCGCCCACCATAACCACGACTAATAATAATTTTAATAACACTGGGTGTTTGCGCCAGAGAGGCGATATCTATAACCTGCTTTTTTAGTTCAGACCAATTAGGATGAGGTAAAAAGAGCGTATTACAGCCTTGTTTTAAGCGATTTATATGTGCAGATAACAAAATGGGATCACCCTGCTTAACAGCAAGTGTTGTGAAACAGCCATCGCCAAACTGTATCGCGCGATCACTGGCATCTACATTTTGCTGCTGTTGTCCATTTACCCAATACATCTAACACACCTTACATCTATGTTATTGATATCAACCTGCACATGATAAAGCAACTGGCAGTAAAAGGACAAAATAAAAGACCCAGAATAATCCTGGGCCTTTAAATATTATTTCAACTTTCTACAAAAAACGGCTTATACGCGTTTAAAGAGAATTGAACCGTTAGTACCACCAAAGCCAAATGAGTTACATAGCGCATATTCCATGTTCTCAACTTTACGAGCTTTATGTGGAACAAAATCAAGATGACAATTTTCGTCTTGATTATCTAGGTTAATTGTTGGTGGTACAATTTGATCACGCAATGAAAGGATAGTAAAGATAGACTCAATAGCACCCGCAGCACCTAATAAGTGACCTGTCATCGATTTTGTTGAGCTAACTAACACATTAGTGCCTTTGCCAAATACGTTTTCTACTGCTTGTGCTTCAGCAACGTCGCCAGCATTTGTTGATGTACCGTGTGCGTTGATATAACCCACTTCTGATGAGGCAATACCCGCATCTTTCAGTGCATTTGTCATTGCCAGCGCACCACCTTCGCCATTTTCTGCTGGTGAAGTCATGTGATAAGCATCGCTGCTCATACCAAAACCAACCACTTCAGCATAAATTTTAGCGCCGCGGTTTTTAGCGTGTTCATACTCTTCGAGAACAAGAACACCCGCACCATCACCTAATACAAAACCGTCACGATCTTTATCCCATGGGCGGCTAGCTGCTTGAGGGTTATCGTTACGTGTTGATAATGCACGTACAGCACCAAAGCCCCCTAAACCTAATGGTGTGGTTGCTTTTTCGGCACCGCCTGCCAGCATTGCATCTGCATCACCATAAGCGATAATACGTGCAGCATGTCCAATATTATGAACACCTGAAGTACACGCTGTTGCGATAGAGATTGTAGGGCCACGAAGACCATACATAATGCTTAAATGCCCTGCAACCATGTTAATGATGGTTGAAGGTACAAAGAATGGGCTAATTTTACGAGGGCCACCATTCATCATCGATGTATGGTTTTCTTCGATAAGGCCTAAGCCACCAATACCAGAACCAATAGCAGCTCCAATACGACTTGCATTGGCTTCTGTTACTTCAAGACCTGAATCCGCAATGGCCTGCACACCAGCTGCAATACCATATTGAATGAAAAGATCCATCTTACGCGCGTCTTTACGCGAAAGATTATAATCTTCATGATTGAAATCTTTTACCAATCCAGCGAATTTAGTCGCATGATGACTGGTGTCAAAATCTTCGATAAGGCCGATACCACTCTGTCCGGCACACACAGCTTCCCAAGAAGCTTCTGCGTTATTACCGACAGGAGATAACATGCCTAGTCCGGTCACAACTACACGACGCTTAGACACGCTTATCCTCCAAGGAGGGAAAAAGTTTAGGATTAAAAATATAGGCGGTCGAGTGACCGCCTAGATTAGCAAGCTTATTTACCTGCGTTTTCAACGTAATCAATAGCAGCTTGAACTGTAGTAATTTTTTCTGCTTCTTCGTCTGGGATTTCGATATCGAATTCTTCTTCCAGAGCCATTACCAGCTCAACTGTGTCAAGAGAATCAGCGCCTAAGTCATCAACAAATGAAGCTGAATTTACAACTTCTTCCTCTTTAACACCCAGTTGTTCAACAATGATTTTCTTAACGCGTTCGTCGATAGTGCTCATACTATTAAATTTCCTATCAAAACTCGCTTGCGCGATGATTTTCTTAGTTTATAAATACAGGAAAAGATCTAACCAATCCCGACTGTGTGGACTACTTTATTCGCTATATTTTGCATTATATTGTACGCAAAAAGCAAATATAAAGACGTCCCCATAATTAGATCATGTACATGCCACCATTGACATGCAATGTTTCACCCGTGATATAGCTTGCTTCATCAGAAGCCAAGAAAGCTACAGCACTGGCAATCTCTTTGGCATCACCTAAACGGTTAGCAGGGACTTGAGATAAAATACCTGCTCTTTGGTCTTCTGTTAATGCTCTAGTCATATCAGTTTCGATAAAGCCTGGAGCAACAACATTCACCGTAATGCCACGGGAAGCAACTTCACGTGCTAATGATTTACTAAAACCAATCACACCCGCTTTTGCCGCCGCGTAGTTTGCCTGTCCTGCGTTACCCATGGTTCCAACAACAGAACCAATAGTAATTATACGACCATAACGTTTTTTCATCATAGCACGCATAACTGCTTTAGACAGACGGAAGACTGATGAAAGATTAGTGTCGATGATATCTTGCCACTCATCATCTTTCATGCGCATCAACAGGTTATCACGAGTAATACCTGCATTATTGACCAAAATATCAATTTCGCCAAATTCAGCACGCACATCCGCTAAAAATTTTTCGATAGAGTCGTTTTCTGTGACGTTTAACACAAAACCCTTACCCTTATCACCTAAATATTCGCTGATAGCTTGCGCACCGTTTTCACTCGTTGCTGTACCAATTACTGTCGCACCGCGTGCAACTAAATCTTCTGCAATCGCACGGCCAATACCACGGCTTGCACCAGTAACTAGCGCTACTTTTCCGTCAAATCCCATGAGATCCCTCAGTCATTTCCTAATGCAGCATCTAATGATGCAATATCATTAACTGCTGCAGCGTTCATTTCTTTAGAAATACGTTTTGTTAAGCCAGTTAATACTTTTCCTGGTCCGATTTCTAATAGTTGTGTGATACCTTTTTCAGCAATAAGTTCAACCGTTTCAGTCCAGCGAACTGGATTATAAAGCTGGCGAATTAGCGCATCACGGATTGCATTTGCATCCGTTTGGGCTATCACATCAACGTTATTAACAACCTGAATTTCAGGTTGTTTAAATTCGATTTCTTGTAACGCAACCGCAAGCTTATCAGCGGCAGGTTTCATTAAAGCACAGTGGGAAGGCACACTTACCGCTAATGGTAATGCACGTTTAGCGCCCGCTTCTTTACATAACACACCCGCGCGCTCTACGGCTTCTTTGTTACCCGCAATAACAACTTGACCTGGTGAATTAAAGTTTACAGGAGAAACCACTTGTCCTTGCGCAGCTTCTTCGCAAGCTTTTGCAATAGCATCATTATCTAAACCGATAATCGCATACATTGCCCCCGTCCCCGCAGGCACTGCTTCCTGCATCAGTTGACCACGTAGTTCTACCAGTTTAATTGCAGCAGAAAAATCAATGACGCCTGCACACACTAAAGCAGAATATTCGCCAAGACTGTGACCTGCCATCATTTGTGGCATTTTGCCTTGTTTTTCTTGCCACACACGCCAGATAGCAACAGAAGCGGCTAATAATGCTGGCTGTGTTTTCCATGTTTTGTTTAGCTCTTCTTCAGGCCCATTTTGAACTAAATCCCAAAGAGAATAACCCAATACATCAGATGCTTGAGCAAATGTTTCAGTCACGATTGGATATTGCTCTGCAAGTTCTGCAAGCATTCCAACAGCTTGTGATCCCTGTCCGGGAAAAACCATTGCAAAATCAGTCATGTTTATTTTCCTGATAATATTAAAAACGGATAAGTGCAGAACCCCAAGTAAAACCGCCACCAAACGCTTCCAGTAAGATTAACTGACCACGTTGAATGCGATTATCTCTTACAGCTTCATCTAATGCTGTTGGGACTGATGCTGCTGACGTATTGCCGTGGCGATCTAATGTCACCACTACTTTATCCATTGTCATATCCAGCTTTTTCGCTGTCGCTGAAATAATTCTTAAATTTGCCTGATGAGGCACAAGCCAGTCCAGTTCAGATTTATCAATTTTGTTAGCTTCAAGTGTCTCATCCACAATGTGGGCAAGTTCACGAACTGCGACTTTAAAAACTTCATTTCCTGCCATCGTCACGTAAGCAGGTAAATCGTCATTTTCTCTACTCTGATAAGGTAATGCTAATAGTTCACCAAAACGTCCATCAGAATGTAAATGGGTAGAGATAATGCCTTCTTCTTCTGATGCACCCACAACCACAGCACCAGCTGCATCACCAAATAGGATAATCGTGCCACGATCTTCGGGATCTAACGCGTGAGATAATCTGTCAGCACCAATAACCAGCGCTTTTTTAACAGAGCCCGCTTTAATAAATTGATCCGCAATACTTAATGCATAAACAAAACCTGAACATGCAGCTGCAACATCAAAAGCAATACAGTCATTAATCCCTAATGCATTTTGAATTTGGCAAGCCGCGCTTGGAAATGCATGTGAACCAGATGTCGTTGCAACAATGATCAACCCAATGTCTTGTTTATCAATACCTGACATTTCTAATGCTTTTTCGCCAGCACCCGCCCCCATCACGGCGACCGTTTCGTCTTCTGTCGCAATTCGACGTTCATGAATACCCGTTCTGGTAACAATCCACTCGTCAGATGTCTCAACCATTTTTTCTAAATCGGCATTAGTACGCACTTGTACAGGCAAGTAACTACCAGTACCTAAGATTTTTGTATACATTCTATCAATCGCTCTTGGGTAATACTGTTGTCAGTCGTGAAGCAATTCGCTCTGGAATTTTTCGCTCAACGGCATGAACAGCCTGTTCTATTGCTGCTGTAAACGCGCTTTCATTTGCGCCACCATGGCTTTTAATGACGATACCGCGTAATCCTAACAGAGAAGCACCGTTATACTGGTCGGGGTTCATATGTCCAAAACGCTTAATTAGCCGTTTTTGTAACCATTTCTTTAATAATTTCATCCACCACGACGTTTTTTTATTTTCGGTAGTAGAAGATTTAATCAATGAAAGGAAAACTCGGATAACGCCTTCCATTGTTTTAAGGGAGACATTACCTGCGAAGCCGTCACACACCAATACATCAGTTTTGCCTGTCAATAACTCATTACCTTCAACATAACCAATGTAATTAATATTCGGTGTTGATTTTAATACCGTAGCAGCTTCGCGAATATTATCTAACCCTTTACTTTCTTCTTCACCTATATTTAAAAGCGCCACTTTCGGTGAATCGATCTCTGCTATCTCTTCGGCCATTACTGCGCCCATTACCGCAAACTGTACCAGCATTTTGCTATCACAATTAACGTTAGCGCCTAAATCCAGAACAACCGTCTTACCTTTCTTCTGATTAGGTAATATCGAAACCAGTGCAGGACGTTCAATTCCATCAATCGCATTGAGTCGAAGTTTTGCTAATCCCATCAACACGCCAGTATTTCCTGCACTTACACAAGCCTGTGCTTCTCCTGTTTTCACAAGATCAAGTGCCACTCGCATTGATGTGCCTCTACTCGCTCTAATAGCTTGTGAAGGTTTGGCATCATTGGCGACAATATGTTCTGCGGGTATAACTTGTAAACGGGAGATTAGCTCAGCATTTTGATTTGCAAGCAGAGGAGAGATAGAGTCTGGTTGACCTACCAGCAATATTTTTAAATGAGGATTAGATGCCAGCGCCCGCAAACAAGCAGGCACTGTGATGCGAGGACCGAAGTCCCCGCCCATCGCATCTAACGCTATGGTTAGATTTGTCAAGGTATCAACGAGCTATAAAGCTAATTACTTGTTGATAACCTTGCGGCCACGGTAGTAACCGTCAGCAGTTACATGGTGACGCAGGTGAGTTTCACCAGAAGTTTTGTCAACAGAAACCTGAGTTACTGTCAGCGCGTCATGAGAGCGACGCATACCACGTTTAGAACGAGTTGGTTTGTTTTGTTGTACGGCCATTGACCTTACTCCTTAGTACTTTTCTTTAAACTGGCTAATACGGCAAATGGATTTGGCTTCTCTGATAATTCTTCAGGGAGTTCACCAAATACCATATCCGCGTCGGACACTTCACAGTGTTCAAAATCATGTACCGGAACTACCGGCAAGTTGAGGATTATTTCATCTTCAATCATCGCCAGTAAATCTATTTCACCAAATTCGTTTACATCGACTGGTTCATATTCTTCCGGTAATGCCTCGGCCCGTTCATCACTGACAACAGGGCTAAAACAATATGTTGCGTGAACATGATACGGAAAATGGCCACCACAACGTTGACACTCTAAAGTCACATCCACATCGGAATGTCCTTTAATCACGGCAAGACGCTGATGGTCAATATCAAATGATAAAACCACATCAATATTACTGTCCACACTGACCACCGATTCAGCTAAGCGGCTTACTTGCTCTGGAGAATAATGACCGTCATAGTCTAAATTCTTTTGAGCTGCTCGCAGCGCATCAATGGTCAGGGGTAATTTTACCTTTTGCATAAGGCGCGCATATTATCTTTGTAATGGAATATAGTCAAAGAAAAAGGCGGGTTATCTACACCTTTCCACCAAAATTCGCTTTATCAGCGGCGCATAGTTTAGAATGTCAGGCATCATTTTGCTACGGATTTTAAAAAAAATATGTTGCCACTCGTTCTTGCGTCTACTTCACCCTTTCGAGCTCAGTTGCTAAAAAAGCTTGGAATGCCCTTTATACAGGCATCTCCAGAGATTGACGAAACCCCGATACCCACAGAATGCGCTCAAGATCTTGTCAGTCGTTTATCCTATGAAAAAGCCAGCGCTTTACAAGCAAAATTTCCGCATCACCTCATTATTGGCTCTGATCAAGTTTGTGTACTGAATAAAAAGATCACAGGAAAGCCTCATAATTTTGATAATGCCTTTGCACAATTAAAACAAGCTTCTGGGCAATGCATATCTTTCTACACCGGATTAACTGTATATAATAGCCTAACTTTAGAGCATCAAACGCATTGTGAATTATTTCAAGTTTATTTTCGCCACTTAACTGATGAAGAAATTATCAGTTATTTAAATAAAGAAATGCCTTTCAACTGCGCGGGAAGTTTTAAATCAGAAGGACTAGGTATTACTCTATTTGATAAAACTTGTCGGCGACGATCCAAATTCTTTAATTGGTTTACCACTTATCCGATTGAATAAAATGTTACTCTCGCAAAGAATAAACCCATTATTTTTCTCTGATGATCAAAAATAAATCTGGTCATCTTATTTTTAATCTTATGTAGCGATAAAGCGTATTATGAATAAATTAGCATCAGTCTTAACAGCTTTAGTGGTGGCAACAGCATTAGTGGGTTGTTCTGATGAAAAAGACACTGAAATTTCGACAACAAAAAAACACTAACACGGTAATTACTATCCAAGATAGTGTCATTTCAGACAAAAAAGATGACAGCACATCCTTATTCAAAAAGAATTTTGTCAGTAGCTGCATATTAGGTTCGGGTATTACTGATGATGCGCTCATCCCTCAAATTGCCGAAGTATGTGAATGTACTTACGACGGTATTATTAAAAATTACGGAATTACAGAATTTATCCGTGTAGATATGGAAATGCGCAAAAATGGTTCAAAATCACTGCCTAAAGAGTGGAATATTGATAAAGTCGTTGAACAATGCATGACAAAAGTGGAAGGTTAGCCCAATTTGCTATTCGCTTTTTCGTGTTTTAAGAAAAACAATACGCCCAGCTAACTGGGCGCATTGGGTATTCAGGTTTTCTGTCGAGGCAAAAACGTTAAACTTAAGATTTTTGGCTACGTAATACTTGCAAACAATGGCGTAACTGATTATCCATTGGCGCTTCAATGCGCATTTGCTCGCCCGTTGAAGGATGAGTAAATGTTAAAGAACTTGCATGTAAAAATAAGCGGTTAAGCTTTGTTCCTACCAATTGCGAATCAAAATCACGATCACCATAACGATCATCAAAGGCAATAGGATGACCAGCATGTAATGTATGCACACGAATTTGGTGTGTTCTTCCTGTCACAGGACTTGCTTTTACAAGTGTGGCAAATTCAAAACGTTCTTCAATCTTAAAACGTGTTTCTGAAGGTTTTCCTTCATTGCTCACTTTAACCACACGCTCACCACTTTGGAGAATATTTTTCAATAAGGGTGCCTGAACAACTTTAGTGTGAGATTGCCACTGACCACGAACTAAAGCTAAATAATCTTTTTGCATCTGCTTTAAGCGTAATTGTTCATGCAAAGCACGCAATGCTGAACGTTTTTTTGCTATTAACAAAACACCTGATGTATCCCTATCAAGACGATGTACAAGCTCTAAAAAACGGGCTTCTGGACGCAGAGCACGTAAACCTTCAATTACACCAAAACTTAATCCACTTCCCCCATGTACTGCTGTACCAGAAGGTTTATTGATGAGCATTAAGTGGTCATCTTCATATAAAATACAATTTGCCAACGCTGAAACTTTATCAAGTTTTGGTGATACAGCGATTTCTTCTTTTTCCGATACTCGCACAGGAGGAATACGGATACTGTCACCCGCATTGAGTTTGTATTCAGGTTTAATTCGCCCTTTGTTAACTCGAACTTCCCCTTTACGGATAATTCGGTAAATCATACTTTTTGGTACACCTTTTAAGCGTGCCAGTAAAAAATTATCGATACGCTGGCCTGCTTCATCGCCATCAATGGTGACGAACTGAACTTGATTAAATGATTTCATAGTGGCGATTCTTTGGCTCTCTTAAAATAAAAATAACAAACAACTTTGTGGTGTACAAAATAACATCAAATCTGTCGTCTATTTTAACCTGAATAATGGGAAAAAAGACGAAACATTAGCTAATCTCTCATATTTATACAGAAAAAAGTCACCAAAGCAGAAAAGTCATCTTGCTATAACCCTAACACCAATGGAATAATGCAGACTCTCCTGATTAAGTTTATCAGGTATATTTATGAAAATTTTGTTTGTTTGATTTTCAAAATGCAGCAATGGCGTAAGACATAGTCGAAAATCAAACAATTTAGTATGCCATAAATACATCGCTTATTGAGTTGAAACATCGTGTTCAATTAAAGAGTGCTGAATTTTTGAACTAAAAATCAGACTCACCGACATATTGCACCTCTATACAATCGACAACCGTGAGGTTGACGCATTTGTAAAAGACACGAGGTCATCGGTTATCAATAGTGTAATTACGTATGTTAGTGGCACATTATAAAACGTGAAAATAACGAGTAAGTCACAATATGAAAAGAATGTTAATTAACGCAACTCAGCAGGAAGAGTTGCGCGTTGCCCTTGTTGATGGGCAACGTTTATACGATCTGGATATCGAAAGCCCCGGTCATGAACAGAAAAAAGCGAATATCTATAAAGGTAAAATTACGAGAATTGAACCCAGCTTAGAAGCCGCTTTTGTTGATTATGGTGCGGAACGCCACGGTTTCCTTCCTATAAAAGAAATAGCCCGCGAATACTTTCCTAGTAACTATCACTCCCATGGTCGTCCTAACATCAAAGATGTCTTAAAAGAAGGCCAAGAAGTTATTGTTCAAGTTGATAAAGAAGAGCGTGGTAATAAAGGTGCGGCATTAACCACTTTTATCAGTCTTGCTGGAAGTTATTTGGTATTAATGCCAAATAATCCTCGGGCAGGCGGTATTTCTCGTCGTATTGAAGGTGAAGACCGTACTGAACTCAAAGAAGCCTTATCAAGCCTTGAAATCCCAGATGGTATGGGTCTCATTGTACGTACAGCAGGTGTTGGTAAATCTGCCGAAGCGCTACAACAAGATTTAAGCTATCGCCTAAGACACTGGGATGCAATTAAGAAAGCCGCTGAGAATCGCCCTGCCCCATTCTTAATCCATCAGGAAAGTAATGTCATTGTTCGCGCATTCCGCGACTACTTACGCCCTGATATTGGCGAAATTTTAATTGATAACGCAAAAGTCGTTGAAATGGCGCGTAGCCATATTGAAGCGATTGGCCGTGGCGATTTTGCGAGTAAAATTCGCCATTACACAGGTGCAGTACCTTTATTTAGCCATTACCAGATTGAATCACAAATTGAATCTGCATTTCAGCGTGAAGTTCGTCTTCCTTCTGGTGGCGCTTTAGTTATTGATACAACTGAAGCATTAACAGCGATTGATATCAACTCTTCACGCTCAACCCGTGGCGGTGATATCGAAGAAACGGCATTTAATACTAACTTAGAAGCCGCTGACGAAATTGCACGCCAATTACGTTTACGCGACTTGGGTGGTTTAATTGTTATCGACTTTATTGACATGACACCCGTGCGCCATCAGCGTGAAGTTGAAAACAGAATGCGCGAAGCGGTTCGCCAAGATCGTGCCCGCATTCAAATTGGACGCATCTCTCGCTTTGGTTTATTAGAGATGTCTCGTCAACGTTTAAGTCCTTCATTAGGCGAATCTAGCCATCACGTTTGCCCGCGTTGTTTAGGCACCGGCACGATTCGTGATAACGAATCACTGTCACTTTCTGTGTTACGTCTTATCGAAGAAGAAGCACTTAAAGAAAATACACATGAAGTTCATGCGATTGTACCTGTTCAAATCGCCTCTTATTTGCTTAATGAGAAACGTAAAGCTGTTACAGACATTGAACTACGTCAATCTAATGTCAAAGTGGTTATTGTGCCTAATGACCAAATGCAAACACCACATTTCTCTGTTATTCGTGTACGCAAAGGCGAAGAAATTACCTCTCTGAGCTACAACTTGGCGCAATTCCATGAAAGTCAGTTAAATGAAGCAGAGGACGATGTTGTTACAGAGCGTAAAGCGCCTGAACAACCTGCTATTTCAGCCTTTGGATTGCAAGAAGAAGAGACAACAGAAGCAACGAAAAGTAATAAAAAAGCACCTCAGCCTCAAGCTAAACCTGTTAAATCAGAACCAGCTCAAAGTGCAGGTTTCTTTGCCTCTATCGCAAAATTCTTCTCTAACTTATTTAGCAGTGAACCTGCGCCAGTGGTAACTCAAGAAAAACCACAAGAAAATAAAAAAGAGAATAACGACAATCGTCGTGAACGTCGCAATAACAATAATCGACGTAACACCAATAATCGCCGCGACCGTGATAACGATCGTAATCGTGATAACGCAAATAACGAAGACAATCGCAAACATCGTAATCAAAAATCACAATCAACGCCAACGACTGAAGTGAGTAGTGAACAAGAGATTGCGGAACGCGAAGCTCGTCGCCAACAGCGTCGTGAACAACGTGCTGAACAGCGTCGTCGCCAAGAAGAAAAACGTCAACAACAAGAAGCCGCTAAAGCACAAGCTGCGCTTGCTGAAAATGACACCGTTGCAAAAAATAGTGCTGATGAGAAGAAAGAAGAGCCTCGTCGCCCTGCTATGCAACGCCGTAATCGTCGTCAGCTAACACAATCTGTGCGTGTGACTGACAATGATAATGCATTAGCCGTTGTACCAGCGGTGACTGAAAAAGCGGTTTCTGAGCCACCAGTTTCAACATCACAAACCAAAGTTGCGCCAACTGAAAAATCCGCACCTAAAGCCGTCGCTACTGCAAAAATTGAAGCAAATGAAGAACAAACTGTAAAAGCCTTACCTGATGCAGCTAAACCACAAGATGACAATAAAAACGAAGATAATAACGGGCAAGATAATGTTATGCCACGTCGTTCTCGCCGTTCACCTCGTCATTTACGTGTAAGTGGCCAACGTCGTCGTCGCTATCGTGATGAGCGGACTTTAACAGTATCACCAATGCCTCTGACAATGGCGGTTGCTTCTCCTGAACTTGCTTCAGGTAAAGTCTTCATTCGCTACCCAATCACACCAGTAAGTGATGCACCATTTATTGAAAATAGTGTTGAAAACAACAGTAACGCGTCTGTTGAAAACCACATTATTACTCATAAAGATCCACAAATGGTAGCCATCGCGCCTGCGGTTTCAGAAGCTATTGTTGCTGATATTGCACAGGAAAGTTCTACTGAATCAACTTATTCTGTCACCGTTAGCACTGAATCAACCACTGAGGCTGTCGCTGAAATTATTGCCGTAGAGCCACAAGAAGTCGCAGCTGAAACTAATAACGTCGTAGAAAACAACGTTATCAGTGATGTAATTAATGAGGTAAATACAGAAGAGCACGTTACTCGTAAAGAGAATATTTCAGCGGTACTCAATACCACTGAAGCTTATTTGCATGAAACTTCACAACAAACTGAAACTAATACCGCACCAGAAGAAGTTGAACAAGATACTGTTGCACTTGTAGAGCGTGAGGTATCAGCGCCTCAACCTGTTGAAGCAGTAATAACAACTGAAGAACCTGTTGAACCACACAAAGAAGTTGCTGTTGAAACTGTGACTGACTCTGTTACTGAAGCGGTTACTGAAAATCAGCAAGAAGAAAGCGTAAGCCCTGCCGTGGAAGTTGAAACAGTAACAGAGAGCAAGCCAACTGCGCTTGTTATTCGTCAAGCGCCTGTTGTAGCTGCACGCCAACTACATGCAAGCTCACCAATGACAAAAGCGCCAGCTGCTGATGAGTCGCCTGTGGCAATTGAAATCAAAGCGTGGGAAGCACGTCCAGCTTTTGATAAGAAAGGCCGCACAGGTGCAGGTGGACATTGTTCTACTAATCACGCTTCATCAGAGATGACGAAAGCTGAAAGTCAAAACTGATAACAAACTGTTATTAAAAGTATCCTAATAATACTTCTAAATTGAGAACCCACCTTTGAGTGGGTTCTTTTTTTTTGATAATGACGAGTCAATTAACTTAGTGCTTATTCAGCCAACAATAAAATAAAAAAGCCCCTGAATATTCAATTCAGAGGCCTTTCATTTCTTATTCTTAGTCAAGCAATTAATCTTTTAGATCAGGGAGATTTTTAATTTCACCCATCGCTTTTAACTGCTTAGATAATTCACGGCGCTCTTTAGAGAGGTCAGCATTTTTAATAATGTAATCGTCAACACGATCGTCATAGTCACTACGCATATTAGCAATAATGCCTAGTACATCTTCAATCGACATACCCGGTTTAATGTATTCACTTAAGTTGTCTAACAAAAGAACACGTTTTTGGTTATCACGGATCTTTTTCTCATTGTCAGTGATCTCACGACGGATTTTGTTTTTACGACGATACATACGCACAAACTCCAGTACGTTTTGGAAAGACGGCTTGTTTGCGTTATCCATTTCCTACACCTTTACAATTGATATTTAAGATAAATAGTTCTGTTTAAGATTATCGCTTAATCGTGTCAATAAACAAGCGAAGTTTACAAATTTAATTGATTTCACTTAATTAACAATTAATTAGGATGATATGCATTAATAAATATAGTTAACATTCTTTAAGCCGTAAATGTTCACTTCATTAATAATAAGAAAAGGGCTACACATTTCTACGGGTAGCCCAAATCAACATGACAAAAGATAAATTAATCAGCAATTAAATAGGTTGTGCTTTATTTTGATCTTCGTGTTGTAAATCATCAATTGGCAATAACGCTTTCGCATCTGAACGTAATAACACCGCTGAGAGAAGCGTTGTGCCTATCACAATACATCCCATCACCATATAGGTTGGTGCAAAACCATAATGATCATAACCATAGCCAGCTAATGGAGATAATAATGTAGCGACAATAGAGCTCACACATTGAAAACCGACTAAATAGAGCGTTGAAGATAAACGTTTATCAAAGTGTTGGCTGTTATATTTAAAAATTGAAATCAATAAAATGGGTAATTCAACAGCATGTAATAATTTCATACAAGAGATCAAAATGGGTCCTTCAACTAGCCCAGAACCTATAATACGTGCAGCCATAACACTGCTTGCCAGTAATAACCCATTTTTAGCACCAATTCTATTTACAAGGAAAGGCGCGATAAACATACCACCCGCTTCTAAAAATACCTGCAATGAATTCAGATATCCGTACATCTCATTACCTTGTTGCAAGGTCGCAAATTGCGATGAGAAAAAGACGGGAAATTGTTGGTCATAAACCCCATAAACACAGGTGCCAATAACAAACAAAATAAGCGCCCAAAAACGAGGCAATGAAAGTAAATTCAGTGCATCTTTTATGGTAATAGCGGATGTTTTTCCATGCTCTAATTGATTAAATGCGTCTGATTTACCTGTTTTTAACAGTGCTAAAAGAATTAAAAACACAACACCAGAAATAGAAGCCATTACAAAATTATAATTAGGATCGATATTTATATTGTGTCCGGCAATAAATGTTGCAGATGCCCAACCTAATGATCCCCACATTCTCGCCCTACCGTATTCAAAACCACGAATACGACTAACACGCTCTGTATAGGATTCTAATACACCAATCCCCGCATTAAATGTCATACCAACATATAAGCCTCCAAGAATGGAGCCAACAAAAATATTCCAACGTAATATTGATGCGAAACCCAGAAAAAAAGGACCAGAAAGAATCAGTAAAACTGCAATCACTAATAATAAATTTTTTCTTAACCCTAATTTATCTTGAATAAAACCATATAAAGGTTGAGCACATAACGCAATCAGAGAAATTGCAGAGAATATTAATCCAGTATCAGTCGCTTTTAATCCTACATACTGATTTAGCCAAATAGAAACTAACGAGAAGGATGAAGACCAGGTAAAAAAGAAGAAAAATAATAGCGCACTTAAGATCGCATAGTATTTTTTTGAGTCTTTGTTCATTGGTTGAGCGCCTTATAAAATCATTTCACCCTTAAATGTTAACGTTAACTTTTAACTTCACAAACAATTATATCGCTTTAATGTGATATAAAGCACATAAGTTAACGTTAACAATTTGAGTTGTGTGTACTGGATCTACTTATTTTTTATTGCGAGGACTAACAGTAAAACGCACAAACAGATACCATATAATTCCTTTTCTTTAATTTCCTTTGATAAAATAGCGATATCCTCTATAACTCGCTTAAAACTATGTTAACTGATTTAAACCATCTAACACTCACTGTCAATAATGTGACCAAGAGCTTTGCCTTTTATACTGAAATATTAGGTTTTAAACCTCTTGCTTTATGGGATAACGGTGCTTATCTACAACTGGGCTCCTTATGGTTATGTTTATCTCACGATAAACGCCATATTACTGAAGACAGTGATTACACCCACTATGCTTTCAGCTTATCTGCAAATAATTTTGAAACCTTTAAACAGCACCTTTTATCCCATGGTATTACTGCATGGAAAGAAAATAAAAGTGAAGGTGATTCATTCTATTTTTACGATCCTGATCATCATAAACTTGAAGTCCATGTGGGTGATTTAAAAAGTCGCTTAGAAACTTGTCGTCAACATCCTTATTCTGGTATGCAATTTTTCGACTAAGTGAAGAATATAAGGACCACTGGTTAAGATAATACGATGGATATACTTGGTTTTATTATTACGTTGCTACCTATAATTATCTCTCCAGGTGCAAGCTTTACAATTGCTTTAGATAGCACCTTAACCTATGGCATAAAAGGGTTATTGACCACGATTATAGGCACCGCATTAGGCATTATTACTCACGGAATTTTGGTCGGATTGGGAATAACCAAATTATTAGTTTCATCCCCTTCTGCTTTTATGGTATTAACCATTTTTGGTAACTTATATTTAATTTATCTTGGAATTTCACTAATACATTCAGGATTAAAAGCCGCTAAAAACACCACAATTATTCATCAAAAAGCCTCTATCAAAACAGCTTATATTGCTAATGTGCTTAATCCTAAAGCAATTATATTATATCTTGTGGTTGTTTCCAGTTATGCAGGTGCGACACCAACACTAGGTCATTATCTTGTTTTATCTTCTATTCATATCTTAATGATGAGTCTCTGGCTGATGACTTGTTGTTGTTTTTATTTTATTATCATCAAAAAAAAATCAATATTGTTACTATGAAAAAAAGTGATCAATATTAGCGGTGGTACGCTCCTACTTATCCTCACCGCAATACCTTATATTAACGCATTTTAATCTGGTATTTCACGTTTACTACATTATGGTTTACCATGGTCTTCATTAAGCCCAATACAACTCATTGAATAATGATTTAAAAAATCATCAATACATTTACGGTAGGAAACCTTGTCTAATTCAGCGAAAACGCCCACATTTTACATCCATGACTACGAAACCTTTGGTACTCACCCAGCGCTAGATCGTCCCGCTCAGTTTGCAGGTGTAAGAACAGACATGGATTTCAACATCATTGAAGATCCTCTTGTGATTTATTGCAAACCTAATGATGATTATTTACCTCACCCAGAAGCTGTCATGATCACAGGAATAACACCACAAATTGCGGCAAAAAATGGAGTGATTGAAGCTGAATTTACTCGTCAAATTCATCAAGCTTTTAGCCAGCCGAATAGCTGTATTATGGGTTATAACAATCTCCGATTTGATGATGAAGTGACTCGTAATATCCTTTATCGTAATTTTTATGATCCTTATGCTTATAGCTGGCAAAAAGGTAATTCACGTTGGGATTTACTTGATGTTTTACGTGCCTGTTATGCACTGCGCCCAGAAGGTATTGTTTGGCCTGAAAATGAAGACGGTTTTCCAAGCTTCCGTTTAGAGTTATTAACCAAAGCCAATGGTATTTCTCATGAGAATGCGCACGATGCAATGTCTGATGTTTACGCCACCATTGCGATGGCAAAAAAAATTAAAACAAGCACAACCGCGTATGTTTGATTATTTCTTTAATTTACGCGATAAACGCAAAGTTCAGGCACTCATTGATATTCCGGCAATGACACCCATTGTGCATGTTTCAGGTATGTTTGGTGCCGCACGTTCTAATTTAAGTCTTGTTGCACCATTAGCGTGGCATCCTGATAATCGCAATGCGGTTATTGTTTGCGACTTAGCCGCAGATATATCCCCTTTATTAACACTCGATGCAGACCAATTGCGTGAACGTTTATATACACCACGTAGTGAATTATCAATTGATGAACCACCTGTTCCAATTAAATTACTGCATATTAATAAATGTCCCATTGTGGCACCGCAAAATACATTAAGACAGCAAGATGCAGATAGGATTGGTTTAGATGTTGATACTTGCTTAAAAAACCAAACAATCTTGTTTTCGCATCCTGAAATACGCAATAAAGTAGTGGAAATATTTGCGCAACAAACGCCTTTTGTTGTTTCTAATAATGTTGATTCACAAATTTATAATGGTTTTTTCAGTGAAAACGATCGTAGTGCGATGGAGATTATTCGCTCAACACAGCCACAGAACTTACCCGCTTTAAATTTAACGTTTGAAGATGCAAGAATGGAACCTCTGTTTTTCCGTTATCGTGCCAGAAATTATCCTTCAACGCTTAATTATGACGAACAACAACGTTGGTTGGCGCATAGAAAAGAGATGTTAACACCAGAAAAACTAACCGAATATATTAATACCATTCAGTTATTAGCAGAAGAACACGCCGATAATGAGGAAAAATTAAAACAGCTACAAGCACTTTATTCATACGCTCAAGAGATTGCTAGTTAATACTATTCAATAAATTATTAATCAATACCAGAGATTATTGTGATCTCTGGTATTAATATACCTTTCTAGGTATAAATTGATTATATATTTACGAATAGCTACGCATAAA
>NZ_MIIZ01000445.1:0-216 GCF_001743005.1 Shigella sp. FC1967
AGACATATCGGTGAAAGCGCTTCAGATATTTTTAAAGGCGTCTACTGAAGCTCGATGCCAAACAGCCCGTACAACCAGTCGTTGTCACTGAGTCAGTACAAGCACCTGTTATTAAACAGACATATCGGTGAAAGCGCTTCAGATATTTTTAAAGGCGTCTACTGAAGCTCGATGCCAAACAGCCCGTACAACCAGTCGTTGTCACTGAGTCAGTAC
>NZ_MIIZ01000446.1:0-216 GCF_001743005.1 Shigella sp. FC1967
ATAATAAAACTACCATCGATTGCCAGAATGAGTTAACCCTCGCTTGTTTTATCGGGCTTGGATTTCGCCGATGGGGCTAAATTGGACGCGTCATGATAAAAATTACTAGCAAAAGTAATAATAAAACTACCATCGATTGCCAGAATGAGTTAACCCTCGCTTGTTTTATCGGGCTTGGATTTCGCCGATGGGGCTAAATTGGACGCGTCATGATAA
>NZ_MIIZ01000447.1:0-216 GCF_001743005.1 Shigella sp. FC1967
AAAAAAAAGTGTTGCCAGCTTCACAAAACTCCCTATAATGCGCCCTCGTTGTCACGGCAAACCACGCTAAGTGAGTTAGCCGAGAGAACGAAGAAAAAAGTGAAAAGCCTTGAAAATAAACGCTTGACACTCAATGAGGAAGATGTAGAATGCACCTCCTCGCAACAACGCAGAAGACCGGAAACGGCAGCGAATGTTGCATTGCTCTTTAACAAA
>NZ_MIIZ01000448.1:0-216 GCF_001743005.1 Shigella sp. FC1967
TTTCATTTCTACGTTATGAACTGTAGAACCAACCGGGATATTACGCATTGGTAAGGTGTTACCCGCTTTGATAGCAGCATCAACGCCAGACTGAACTTTATCACCCGCTTTCAGGCCTTTTGGAGCCAGAATGTAGCGACGTTCACCATCAGCATACAGCACTAAAGCGATGTTAGCTGAACGGTTTGGATCATATTCCAGACGTTCTACTGTCGC
>NZ_MIIZ01000449.1:0-216 GCF_001743005.1 Shigella sp. FC1967
ACACACTCCACAATAAACATTTTTATGTTTATTCGCACTGATACTGACTCCCATGCCTGTACCACAAAAAACAAAACCAATATATTCAGGATGTTCAGAAATAATCGAACCCACTTTACACACTCCACAATAAACATTTTTATGTTTATTCGCACTGATACTGACTCCCATGCCTGTACCACAAAAAACAAAACCAATATATTCAGGATGTTCAGA
>NZ_MIIZ01000450.1:0-216 GCF_001743005.1 Shigella sp. FC1967
AGTCATTACGCCATCAAATCAGACGGCAATAAGATTGCTAATCCGCGCCACCTTATCAATGCCAGCCGTCACCTACGTCGAAAACAAAAAGCCTTATCTCGCAAGCCAAAAGGGAGTGCTAATCGCCGTAAAGCCCGAATACAGCTTGCAGGTGTACACGAACGGGTAGCCAATGCCCGTGCTGATTTTCAACTACAAACTCTCTCGTGCAAATTG
>NZ_MIIZ01000451.1:0-216 GCF_001743005.1 Shigella sp. FC1967
TCGCTCAACTGCGTGATGCATTTGACTCCGCTGCGGCAAAACTTGAATGCGAAATTATTGAGATGGACGGAGAGCCTGACCATGTGCATCTGCTGGTTGCTTACCCGCCAAAACTGGCGGTCAGTGTGATGGTCAACAATCTGAAATCAGTATCGTCGCGCCTGCTGCGCCAGCAAAACACACATTTACGGACGCAAAGTAAAACGGGACTTTTGT
>NZ_MIIZ01000452.1:0-216 GCF_001743005.1 Shigella sp. FC1967
TTTTTTAATCCGAAACTAAAAGCCCGTTTTCCCACGTTTAAAAGTAAGCATGGCAGACAATCTAGCTATCATTGTGTCGGGATCAAAAGTCATTGATGGCGCGATAAAAAATCCCGAAAATCGCACCGATTGAAGCGCGTTTACATCGTGAAATTACGGGGGCGCTGAAAAGTATCACACTGAGTCGCAGCGCAACCGGAAAATACTATGCGTCAC
>NZ_MIIZ01000453.1:0-215 GCF_001743005.1 Shigella sp. FC1967
ATACAAGGCACGGCATGGTGAACGGCTGAATTTCATTTTTAAGATCATAAAAATCAACACGGCTAAAGGCACAATGCCTAATAAGAATGAGAGATAGTCAACAGTTATCACTAAAGATACAAGGCACGGCATGGTGAACGGCTGAATTTCATTTTTAAGATCATAAAAATCAACACGGCTAAAGGCACAATGCCTAATAAGAATGAGAGATAGTC
>NZ_MIIZ01000454.1:0-215 GCF_001743005.1 Shigella sp. FC1967
ACTGATATTGGAAGGAATTTTTTTTGTTTCTTTTTTGAACAATGTGATTTAACTTAAAACTCTCAATTGTTTTAAAAAATATTTCGGTGAATATCCCATTAATCAAGTTTTAACGCACTGATATTGGAAGGAATTTTTTTTGTTTCTTTTTTGAACAATGTGATTTAACTTAAAACTCTCAATTGTTTTAAAAAATATTTCGGTGAATATCCCAT
>NZ_MIIZ01000455.1:0-9144 GCF_001743005.1 Shigella sp. FC1967
CATCATCATTAATTGGTTTGTGAATTAGCCAATAACTTTATTTTTCTATTATGATGAAACGCCAATAGACGAAATACTTATAAATAAACTTACAAGTTTTATTAGATATTAGGAATTAACACTACTTAAACTTCTGCGTTAAATATATTTGGAAAATTTACCTATGAGCAAAGATAATAAAAAGGCAGGAATAGAACCGAAGGTTTTTTTTCCGCCATTAATCATTGTTGGTATTTTATGCTGGCTAACGGTACGTGATCTTGACGCTTCAAATGAAGTGATTAATGCCGTATTCAGCTATGTTACCAATGTCTGGGGCTGGGCCTTCGAATGGTATATGGTCATTATGTTCGGAGGTTGGTTTTGGTTAGTCTTCGGTCGTTATGCCAATAAACGCCTAGGGGAAGATAAACCTGAGTTTAGTACCGCAAGCTGGATCTTTATGATGTTTGCGTCTTGTACATCCGCCGCCGTCCTCTTTTGGGGATCAATTGAAATATACTACTACATTTCAAGCCCACCTTTTGGGATGGAAGCTTACTCAACCCAAGCGAAAGAAATTGGCCTTGCTTACAGCTTGTTCCACTGGGGACCTTTACCTTGGGCAACATATAGTTTCCTTTCTGTTGCATTCGCTTACTTCTTCTTTGTTCGCAAAATGGAAGTGATCCGTCCAAGTAGTACCTTAACCCCATTAATCGGTGAAAAACACGTTAATGGTTTATTCGGTACCATTGTTGATAACTTCTATTTAGTTGCTCTGATTTTAGCAATGGGTACAAGCCTCGGGTTAGCCACACCGCTTGTGACGGAATGTATTCAATACTTATTTGGTATTCCTCATACCCTGCAATTAGACGCCATTATTATCTCTTGCTGGATTTTGCTTAACGCAATTTGCGTGGCATTTGGTCTGCAAAAAGGGGTAAAAATTGCCAGTGATGTGCGTACTTACCTTAGTTTCTTAATGCTAGGTTGGGTATTTATCGTCGGGGGTGCGAGCTTTATCGTCAATTACTTCACCGACTCTGTCGGTACATTGATGATGTATATGCCTCGTATGCTGTTTTATACAGACCCTATCGGTAAGGGCGGATTCCCTCAAGGTTGGACTGTCTTCTATTGGGCATGGTGGGTTATCTACGCCATTCAAATGAGTATTTTCTTAGCACGTATCTCTAAAGGCCGTACTGTCCGTGAATTGTGTTTAGGGATGGTGTCAGGTTTAACCGCAGGGACTTGGTTAATTTGGACAATCCTGGGTGGTAACACTTTACAACTCATTGACCAAAACATTCTCAACATTCCACAACTGATTGAACAGTATGGTGTGCCTCGCGCAATCATCGAAACATGGGCGGCATTACCGTTAAGCACCGCGACAATGTGGGGCTTCTTTATCCTCTGCTTTATTGCCACCGTCACCTTAATTAACGCCTGTTCTTACACACTGGCAATGTCCACTTGTCGCTCGATGAAAGAAGGCTCTGAGCCACCTTTATTAGTCCGCATCGGCTGGTCTGTGCTGGTCGGTATTATCGGCATCATTCTGCTAGCTCTTGGTGGTTTAAAACCCATTCAAACTGCCATTATCGCTGGAGGATGCCCACTATTTTTCGTCAATATCATGGTCACCTTGTCCTTTATTAAAGATGCCAAAGTACATTGGAAAGACTGATCCGCTATACGCAAAGAATGACATATTAAGAGGTTATTAACATGGATTTTAGATTGAATGATGAGCAGGAACTGTTTGTTGACGGTGTCCGCGAATTAATGGCAAGTGAAAACTGGGAAGCTTATTTCGCACAGTGTGATCGCGAAAGTAAATACCCAGAACGTTTTGTCAAAGCCTTAGCGGATATGGAAATTGACAATCTGCTTATCCCTGAAGAGCACGGTGGTTTAAATGCGGGTTTTGTGACTGTTGCTGCAATCTGGATGGAATTAGGTCGCTTAGGTGCGCCAACTTACGTGCTTTATCAATTACCAGGGGGATTTAACACCGTCTTGCGTGAAGGAACGCAAGAGCAAATTGACAAAATTATGGCGTTCCGTGGTACAGGTAAACAGATGTGGAACTCTGCTATCACAGAACCCGGTGCAGGCTCAGACGTAGGTAGCTTACAAACAACTTATACCCGTAAAAATGGCAAAGTTTATCTCAATGGTAGCAAATGTTTTATCACCAGTAGTGCCTATACCCCTTACGTTGTTGTGATGAGCCGTGACTCCGCATCTCCAGATAAACCTATCTTTACTGAATGGTTTGTGGATATGAGCAAACCCGGCATCAAAGTCAACAAGTTAGAAAAACTGGGTTTACGTATGGATAGCTGCTGTGAAATCACTTTCGATAACGTTGAACTTGAAGAAAAAAGACATGTTTGGTCGTGAAGGTAACGGCTTTAATCGTGTAAAAGAAGAGTTCGATCACGAACGTTTCTTAGTGGCGCTCACTAACTACGGTACAGCAATGTGTGCCTTTGAAGATGCAGCGCGTTACGCCAATCAACGTGTGCAATTTGGCGAAGCTATCGGCCGTTTCCAACTTATTCAAGAAAAATTCGCTCATATGGCGATCAAACTCAATTCAATGCGCAACATGTTATATGAAACTGCATGGAAGAGTGACAACAACTTAATTACTTCTGGCGATGCCGCTATGTGTAAATATTTCTGTGCAAATGCGGCATTTGAAGTCGTTGATAGTGCAATGCAAGTACTTGGTGGTGTCGGTATTGCTGGCGAACACCGTATTTCTCGTTTCTGGCGTGACCTTCGTGTTGATCGTGTCTCTGGTGGCTCTGATGAAATGCAGATCCTGACATTAGGACGTTCAGTACTTAAACAGTATCGCTAATTAATCACGAAGACTCTCTCATCATGAGGTGGGAGAGTGTTCACTCTGACCACTTACGAGGTGACGCTATGACAGAACATTTACCAATGCCACAATTCGGCCCACTCTCAGGGGTGCGTGTTGTGTTTTCAGGAATTGAAATTGCAGGGCCATTCGCAGGACAAATGTTCGCAGAATGGGGAGCGGAAGTGATTTGGATTGAAAACGTTGCATGGGCTGACACCATTCGCGTTCAACCTCACTACCCTCAACTTTCTCGCCGTAACTTACATGCTCTTTCACTCAATATTTTTAAAGATGAAGGTCGTGATGCATTCCTAAAATTAATGGAAACAACCGATATCTTTATCGAAGCCAGCAAAGGCCCAGCCTTCGCACGCCGTGGTATTACTGATGAAGTATTGTGGGAACACAACCCTAAATTGGTTATTGCGCATTTATCAGGTTTTGGTCAATACGGTGATCCGCAATACACCAACTTACCAGCCTACAACACGATTGCTCAGGCTTTCAGTGGTTACCTTATTCAAAACGGTGACAAAGATCAGCCAATGCCCGCTTTTCCTTATACCGCGGACTATTTTTCAGGAATGACAGCAACGACTTCCGCACTCGCGGCACTGTATAAAGTTCAACAAACAGGTAAAGGCGAAAGTATTGATATTGCCATGTATGAAGTGATGTTGCGTATGGGGCAATACTTCATGATGGATTATTTCAATGGTGGCGAAATTTGCCCTCGTATGACCAAAGGGAAAGATCCGTATTACGCAGGCTGTGGGCTTTACCGTTGCCAAGATGGTTATATCGTGATGGAAGTTGTCGGTATCACTCAAATTGAAGAAATTTTCAAAGATATTGGTCTTGCTCATCTGCTTGGTACACCTGAAGTACCTGAAGGTACTCAACTTATTCACCGTATTAATTGCCCTCATGGCCAATTATTTGAAGACAAGTTAGATGAGTGGTTAGCAAAACAACCTCTCACTAAAGTCCTTAAACGCCTTTCAGAACTCAATATTGCCAGCGCCAAAGTGCTGACTATTCCTGAGCTTGAAGGCAATCCGCAATATATCGCGCGTGAATCGATCACCGAATGGCAAACCATGAATGGCGAAACCTGCAAAGGGCCAAATGTGATGCCGAAATTTAAAAATAATCCGGGAAAAATCTGGCGAGGAATGCCATCTCACGGCATGGACACTGATGCGATTTTGAAAAATATCGGTTATAGCGACGAACAAATCAGGGGGCTGGTCGATAAAGGACTGGCCAAAATCGTAAAGTAACACTGTGAAGTTCAGACGTTATATAGATATAAAACACGTCTGAATTGACAGCAAAAGAATAGGGTAACAGTTTAATGGATGTGATTGGCAAACAAAACTTACGTCAAATGTGGGATGATTTGGCTGAGGTTTATGGCACAAAAACAGCGCTAATTTTTGAATCCGCACAAGGACAAGTAAGGCAATTTAGCTACAGTGAATTAAATGAAGAGATAAATAGAACCGCAAATCTTTTTCATGCTAGTGGCATAAAAAAAGGCGACCATGTTGCTTTACATCTTGATAACTGTCCTGAGTTTTTCTTTTGCTGGTTTGGCTTGGCAAAAATTGGTGCTGTGATGGTGCCCATTAATGCACGCTTTATGTATGAAGAGAGCGCATGGATAATCAATCACTGCCAAGCGCATTACGTCGTAACTCGTGATAATTTTTATCCGATTTACCAACCTATGTTGCAGGATGAACAATGCCCTTTAACGCAGCTGTTTTTAATCACAGAAAACAGCCTCCCTGCTGAAAAAGGCGTTATCGACTTTTTAAAAGAGAAAGCCAAGCACCCTGTTATGCTCAATCATTACACACCATTAAGTGTAGATGATACTGCTGAAATTCTTTTTACCTCCGGAACGACGTCTCAACCCAAAGGTGTCGTTATCACTCACTATAACCTACGCTTTGCAGGTTACTACTCATCATGGCAAAACGCATTACGCGAAGATGACGTTTATCTTACTGTAATGCCTGCTTTTCATATTGACTGCCAATGCACCGCATCACTCGCCGCATTTTCTGTGGGTGCCACCTTTGTATTGTTAGAGAAATACAGTGCCAGAGCCTTTTGGAAACAGATCCTTAAATACCAAGCAACGGTAGCGGAATGTATTCCAATGATGATGAGAACCTTAATGGCGCAACCTATTTCATCAGAAGAAAAGCAGCATAAATTACGTGAAGTGATGTTTTATCTCAATCTTGCCGATGAAGAAAAAGATGCCTTCCTTGAACGCTTTAACGTGCGATTATTCACCTCTTATGGCATGACAGAAACCATTGTTGGCTTAATTGGTGACAGACCTGGCGATAAACGGCGCTGGCCATCAATTGGTAGACCCGGTTTTTGCTATCAAGCCCAAATCAGAGACAAACAAAACAATGAAGTTCCTGATGGCGTAGTTGGTGAGATCTGCGTAAAAGGCGAGCCAGGAAAAACTATTTTTAAAGAGTATTACAACCGACCTGATGCAACCGCAAAAGCATTAGAGCCTGATGGTTGGTTGCATACTGGCGATTATGGTTATCGTGACGATGAAGGCTTTTTTTATTTCGTTGATCGCAGTTGCAATATGATCAAACGCGGTGGAGAGAATGTCTCTTGTGTTGAGATTGAAAACATCATTTCTTCACATCCTAAAATTCAAGATGTGGCTGTAATTGGTGTACCTGACAATATTCGTGATGAAGCGATTAAAGCCTTTGTCGTACTGGTTGAAAATGAAACCTTGAGTGAAGAAGCGTTCTTCCATTTCTGTGAGCAAAATATGGCAAAATTCAAAGTCCCCTCTGAAGTTGAATTTAGAGATGGCTTGCCTCGTAACTGCTCAGGAAAAGTGATTAAAAAGCATTTGAAATAAAGCATAGGTCGGTTTAACCACAAATGAATAACCTCAATCATAAATGCTTATTTTTGATGATGAAAAGGAATACAACATGAGCCAGTCATTACATCTAACAACGCGCGGTTCAATACTTGAAATTGTATTAGATAGACCAAAAGCCAATGCTATTGATGCGAAAACCAGCCATGAAATGGGTGAAGTCTTTATACGTTTTCGTGATGATCCCAACTTACGTGTTGCGATTATTACAGGTGCTGGTGAGCGCTTTTTCTCTGCGGGATGGGATTTAAAAGCGGCGGCTGAAGGCGAAGCGCCTGATGCGGATTTTGGGGCGGGTGGCTTTGCAGGTTTAACCGAGCTTTTCAATCTGGATAAACCCGTCATTGCTGCGGTTAACGGCTATGCTTTTGGTGGTGGCTTTGAATTAGCGCTTGCCGCCGACATGATGATTTGTTCAAACAATGCTTCTTTTGCCTTACCTGAAGCCCAGTTAGGCATTGTGCCTGATAGTGGCGGTGTTCTGCGTTTACCTAAACGTTTACCACCAGCTATTGTCAATGAAATGCTGATGACAGGCCGTCGTATGAATGCTGACGAAGCGCTTCGTTGGGGTATTGCAAACCGTGTTGTTAGTTCCGCTGAATTAATGGATAGCGCTCGCGAACTCGCTGATCAAATTGCTCATAGCGCGCCACTGGCTGTGGCGGCTTTAAAAGAAATTTATCGCGCCACCAGTGAGCTTTCTATTGAAGAGGGTTATAAATTAATGCGCAGTGGAGTGTTAAAACATTATCCAAGTGTCTTGCATTCAGAAGATGCCACCGAAGGACCACTTGCCTTTGCGGAAAAACGTGCACCTGAATGGAAAGGCCGATAATTATCGTTAATTTCGATAATACAACAAAGAGGAAAACGGATGAGTATCTACGCGTTTGAAGGTCTTATTCCTGTGGTACATCCAACCGCCTATATCCACCCATCTGCGGTATTAATTGGTGATGTCATTATTGGTGCAGGTGTTTATATCGGCCCTTTAGCCTCACTTAGAGGCGACTATGGGCGCTTGATTGTTGAAGCAGGCGCAAACCTTCAAGACGGTTGTATCATGCACGGTTATACCGATATGGACACCATTGTTAGAGAAAATGGGCATATTGGGCACGGTGCCATTCTCCATAGTTGTATTATCGGGCGTGACAGTTTAGTTGGTATGAATAGCGTGATTATGGATGGTGCCGTCATTGGTGAAGAAAGCATTGTTGCCGCGATGAGCTTTGTAAAAGCGGGCTTTCAAGGAAAAGCGAGACAAATGCTAATAGGCAGCCCTGCAAAACATGTGCGAGATATTACTGATAATGACATGGAATGGAAGCGTATGAACACGCGTGAATATCAAGACTTGGCAATTCGTTGCCGCCAAAGCTTAGTGGAAATCACGCCATTAACAGCACCTGAACCTAATCGCCCTCGTTTACGTGGCACAACAGAGGTAAAACCGAAAGGTCAGTAATAAACAACGACAGGCGTTACAAGCGCCTGTCGTCACTATTAAATTTGTTTAGTATGGAACGAAGCCACTTAATTAGCGACGCTGAGATTTTGACAACATCCATTGCCATTTTTGCTCATGGTTCAATCCATGTGGGATCATCGCCGCCAATTTTTCAGGCGCACTTTGACTTCTTTTTTCTTGAGTATGGCCTTTTAAACGTGAGTAGACTTGAGGATCAATATGGCTGACTTTGATCATTCGTTGACACTGACAGCCTCGACCTTCTAATTGGTTAGGTACACTTTTTGTTTCACATTCAATCTCTTTTACATCAGAAAGAATGTAAGAAACGATATTAATGGCGTTGCATTGAGGAATATCGAATTTTTTTTGCAATTTCTTTTGCACTTACCCAACGTTCTTGCTCTTGAACCCAATCAGCAATTGACAGATAGAGTGGTTTATTCATGTATTCTTCACACATAATTACTCCAATATCACAAATAAAATATTATTTATCGCTAAATAAAGATAATAACTATATATGTTAATTATCATTGCACCGCGGAGTATCGGTTTTCCCTGTTAATTTGAGAAGTTAACAAACTTATCAAAAATAATACTTAGTTTATTTTTAACAACCAAACCCTTTAATTAACACACCTGTCACAACTTATTATTTTGTTATTAAATCCAACTTAATAATAATTAAACCGAGTGAAACAAAAAATTAATTAAATATTAAACATACTGTAAAAAAATCAAAGTATCACATTGATTTTAAAGCCATTAAATAACAAAATAAAAAATAAATAGATTATATTAATAATCCATTTATAGACTAACATTATAGTAATAGATTTTAATTTAGATTGCCAGAAAGGTGACTTATTATTAGATGTAAATCAATAATCGTTTATTTTAAGCTATATTAACCTAATTATTAATACATTAGTAAAAGTGAAGATTAATGTCTCCGTATACCTAAATAGATAAATTAAGTGCTATATAACGTTATAACACTTAATCTCATATTCTTCGTTTGATTATAAAAAACGGCGATCAAATGTCGCTTGCCAATCATCAGTGAATCTATTTACTGCATCGTCCACCACGGGTGAACGGATAATCGAGTAAGCAAGCTCAATCGGTAATGTCACCGAAGAAGCGCCTGCTAATAAACAATCGACCACTTGGCGTGGCGTTTTAAAACTCGCCGCTAGGATTTTTGTGGGTAAATTATGCATGGTGATGAGAGTTTGTAACTCTTTTACCACTCTTACGCCATCAGAGCCTTGCCTATCCATTCGATGCACATAAGGCGCAATATAATCTGCGCCAGCTAATGCTGCCATTAATCCTTGAGACACACTGTAAATCGCTGTGCCTAATACCAGCATATTTTTTTGCTTTAATTGTTTAATAGCAACAAGCCCTGCTTCTGTAACGGGAATTTTAATCACCGTATTATCAGCAATATTACCGATACGTAATGCTTCTTCAATCATGGTATCGACATCACTGGCAATGACCTGTGCAAATACTCGGCCTTTGCCTCCCATTGCTGCTTTTAATTCAGGCAATAGCATTTCAATATCTTGTGCGGATTTAGCAATAATGGAAGGATTAGTGGTGACACCAGCAATAGGAAGAACTTGAGAGAGTTTTCTGACTTCTTCGATATCCGCGGTATCTAAATAGATTTCCATAATCGCACCTCAATGATGTTGTTTTAAGCTAAATAATTATAGGTATAACGTAGAAAGTAACACTGTGCGCGAGGGATTTCTAGTGGATCCAATAAAAATAGCGCCCAAGTAAAGGCGCTACTAATTAAATAACGATAATAAATAGTTATAGTTTCTATTTAATAAAAAACATTAG
>NZ_MIIZ01000456.1:0-214 GCF_001743005.1 Shigella sp. FC1967
CTGAACATTGAGCCTTGATGTGTAGGATAGGTGGGAGACTATGAAGTGTGGACGCCAGTCTGCATGGAGTCAACCTTGAAATACCACCCTTTAACGTTTTGATGTTCTAACCTAGGGTCCATAATCTGGATCGGGGACCGTGTCTGGTGGGTAGTTTGACTGGGGCGGTCTCCTCCTAAAGAGTAACGGAGGAGCACGAAGGTTGGCTAAGCAT
>NZ_MIIZ01000457.1:0-214 GCF_001743005.1 Shigella sp. FC1967
TAAATTTAGAATGGAATTGAATTGCCATTAAAACTTCTAGCTGTTGCTACGGAAATAGATTTAACTGCAATATTATATTCTTTAGTATAAGGCGTATTACCATCATCTGTATGTATAAATTTAGAATGGAATTGAATTGCCATTAAAACTTCTAGCTGTTGCTACGGAAATAGATTTAACTGCAATATTATATTCTTTAGTATAAGGCGTATTA
>NZ_MIIZ01000458.1:0-214 GCF_001743005.1 Shigella sp. FC1967
CTAATAGCTGTTAAATTTTCTTATCAAGTACATATTGTTTCCTTATTCAGAACGTAATAACGCATATCGATTCAATAATTGTTTAAAATGATTTGTCTATTTGTTGGTACTCATACTAATAGCTGTTAAATTTTCTTATCAAGTACATATTGTTTCCTTATTCAGAACGTAATAACGCATATCGATTCAATAATTGTTTAAAATGATTTGTCTA
>NZ_MIIZ01000459.1:0-214 GCF_001743005.1 Shigella sp. FC1967
CGGGTTAATGAAAAAGGTGAAGCTGAATTAGTTAACCATTTAGGGATTGATTTAAGGTGAAACACCAGAGGAAATATTAACCAATTTAGATAATCGTCAATTATCCCTTTATGCTCGGGTTAATGAAAAAGGTGAAGCTGAATTAGTTAACCATTTAGGGATTGATTTAAGGTGAAACACCAGAGGAAATATTAACCAATTTAGATAATCGTCA
>NZ_MIIZ01000460.1:0-214 GCF_001743005.1 Shigella sp. FC1967
AACTGTTCGATTTGGTGTTTTTTTAAAACTCATTGGTTAATTAAAAACGCTATTTATTGCGGAGAATGAGTAAGTATAAAGCTAAAGTCTTTTGTCATAACGTTATTTATCACAAAACTGTTCGATTTGGTGTTTTTTTAAAACTCATTGGTTAATTAAAAACGCTATTTATTGCGGAGAATGAGTAAGTATAAAGCTAAAGTCTTTTGTCATA
>NZ_MIIZ01000461.1:0-214 GCF_001743005.1 Shigella sp. FC1967
AACTTATGATCTATCTTTCATTTCTGGGTGGGTGGGTATTTTTGAAAAACAAGCAAGAGTTAATCAGGGTCGCTACGGGAAAAAGCGCAAGAACTTGCTAAAAATAAGAGAAAAAAACTTATGATCTATCTTTCATTTCTGGGTGGGTGGGTATTTTTGAAAAACAAGCAAGAGTTAATCAGGGTCGCTACGGGAAAAAGCGCAAGAACTTGCT
>NZ_MIIZ01000462.1:0-214 GCF_001743005.1 Shigella sp. FC1967
TGATTTTGAAAAAAAGGGACAAAAAACACTGGCAATAAAAAACAATAATCGCAATCGGAGTATTGCCTGAATTCACTAAGGAAAGTACACCTGAAAAAATCGTGTCTTCGCTACGTGATTTTGAAAAAAAGGGACAAAAAACACTGGCAATAAAAAACAATAATCGCAATCGGAGTATTGCCTGAATTCACTAAGGAAAGTACACCTGAAAAAA
>NZ_MIIZ01000463.1:0-214 GCF_001743005.1 Shigella sp. FC1967
TCTTTTTAATTCTTATCCCGTTATCCCACTTATCCCAACGTTTTTAATTCATCACGGGGATTCTGTTCTGGCTGGTTATTCTTCCTCACTATCAATTAACTTAATAATATTATTATCTTTTTAATTCTTATCCCGTTATCCCACTTATCCCAACGTTTTTAATTCATCACGGGGATTCTGTTCTGGCTGGTTATTCTTCCTCACTATCAATTAA
>NZ_MIIZ01000464.1:0-214 GCF_001743005.1 Shigella sp. FC1967
AACATTATATCAATGAGCGCTGATGATGTTAAGAGCAACAAAAGTACGCATCTACCCTACACCAGAACAGGCTGAATATCTCAACGCTCAGTTCGGTGCAGTTCGTTTTGCGTACAACAAAGCTCTGCACATCAAGAAAGACGCTTACCAGCGGCACGGCGTAAATTTAAACCCGCGTAAAGATCTTAAACCGCTGCTTGCCGTGGCGAAAAAA
>NZ_MIIZ01000465.1:0-214 GCF_001743005.1 Shigella sp. FC1967
GCTTCTAATTCATTTTTAGAAGCTTGCTGATAATACCTACAACAACGCCTCTGGAGATTCAGGTAAAATCTGTCCACCATCGACGATAATTGTCTGACCAATATATTGCATACAAGCTTCTAATTCATTTTTAGAAGCTTGCTGATAATACCTACAACAACGCCTCTGGAGATTCAGGTAAAATCTGTCCACCATCGACGATAATTGTCTGACC
>NZ_MIIZ01000466.1:0-9115 GCF_001743005.1 Shigella sp. FC1967
TTTTTCGATTGTTGATAGAGATATTCAGCATTAAATTCATCCGAAAGCGGCTCTGGCCCTAAATGGGCTAATACCGAGCTTGTGGCTAAATCTTCGCACCATAGCCAAGCACCAAAGCGTCGAGGATCGGTATAACGCAGTACCTTGCCATCACGAAAAACCAAATCGATATGATCATGCTTTTCTTCAGGTTGTTCCTCTAATAATATGCGTACACTTCCTGACATCCCTAAATGGATAATGATCCATCCTGTATTAAGCTCGACTAGCAAATATTTAGCACGCCGTTTTACGCTTAAAATAGGCTCATCCAGTAAGGTTTTTATTTTTTCTGAAACAGGCCAACGTAGTTTACTGTTACGCACAATGGCATAGTGCAATACATTGCCGACAAGATGAGGCTCAATACCTCGACGACTGGTTTCAACTTCCGGTAATTCAGGCACAGATGGCTCCATTAATATCAGATAAGAGATACAGCGATAAACATATTTTTATTGTATGATCGACATCCCTAAAAGTATAAAGGACGATAGCAGATTATTATGATGGTGTTTAAAGACTATAGTAAAAAATCCCTGTGGAATTTATCCATTATTGGGCTTTACATTATATTGATCTATTTACCGGATATCACCCGCTATAAAAATATTGTGATGGGATTAAATTGGTGCAACCGCACTGTGGTATCTGGTACGTGATTTTAAGACTATCTGCAAAATCTTTAAAAATAATCTGGCTTTCTCGTTGCTGTTTTTATTGCTGACTATTGGTTATTCCATCCTAATTTCTGTCGAACCCAGTATCAGTATAAAAGAAATTAATAAACCCATTTTAAATGGCTTACTGCTCTTTGCTGTGACCTTTCCAATCGTATTATATAAAGAAAAACCGACCGATATTGCCAAAATGGTAATGGTGGCTTTTGCGATTGGGTTATTGGTAATTATGGCTAAAGAGTTGGTGCAGTATTATTTGGAGTATCAGAAAATATTTGGCCTTTTACAATAAAAAGTCAGCGATTACATCGTGAAATATCCTATGCTCTTCTATTTTTCTTCCCCATTATATTCACTTTATGGGCTTTAAAAAAAACAAAACACCATTATTAATTGGCTATTATTAACGGTTGTGAGTTTAGCATTTATTTTTATCATGTTAGGCACCTTAGCACGCGGTGCATGGGTGGCATTAGCGGTTAGCACGCTACTTATCTTCGTTATTAATCGCCAATGGTTACTGATAATAATAAGTGCGTTAACCTGCACTCTATTATTTATTGGTGCGACAAATTTACCAACAAATCCTGTTATCAGTAAATTACTTCAACATAAATTAACTCAAACTAATAGTGGATTACGTTTTGATAACGGTACCCAAGGCTCAGCGTTAGATCTGATTTTAGAACAACCGATAAAAGGCTATGGTTATGGCAATCAGCTTTACCATAATGTCTATAATGAGCGAGTTAAAGAACATCCAAAATGGATATTTAAAAAGTCTATTGGACCCCACAATGTCTTTTTAGCTTTTTGGTTTGCAGGGGGGATTTTAGGATTGATTGGTATTCTCTATTTCTGCGCTTCAATAATCGCGCAAGGCATTCAGCTAATAAGAAAAAACCAAGGGATTATTCGCCAAGCGGCTTTAGTGCTATTAATGTCATTTTTAGGAGTCTATGTACTACGAGGACTCTTTGAAAATGCCTATATTAATCAAGTGGGTATTTTGGTGGGGTTAATGTTGGCATTGCGTTATTCGCTATTAAATAATCTATCAACAACAGTAGATATGGATAATAATAGAAATATTTAATAGCCATCTCTATGACTTAAAAAACTATTAGCCTGTTTACCATTTCTAATGAGTAAACGGGCAATAGAAACCGAGTATTAATGACGGCGAGCATTTTTTAGTGTTGTTTGAATAAGAGTCAATGTCTCTTTCGCGCATTTATCCCAATTGAATCTTTCAATAATAAACGAAAGTGCCTTATTTGTTTTCACTTTAGCAGTGTTGGGGTTATCAATGATATGTTCAATCGCCTTCGCAAAACTAGCCGCATTGCCACTCGTCGCAAATTCCACTAAATCATCATCAATAACACTACGAATTGAAGGCAAATCTGAAATCACAATAGGTTTTTTCATCGCCATATATTCAAATAGCTTTAACGGTGAAGTATAACGCCCCCCCATACTGCTATCTGTAAGTGGTAGAACACAAATATCGGCGTTAGCAATCACTTCAAAACGCTTCACTGGTTCAATATATCCCATAAAACAAATGCGATCAGAGACACTTAATTTATTAGCGAGATTTTCTAAAACAGCAATTTGCTCTGGTTTACCACCGGCAACATAAAGGCGAACTGACTTTAATAAAGGTAAAGCATGAATAATAGTAGGAAGCCCTTTCCATGGATGAAGACTACCTAAATACAATACTCGCGTTTCATCTTGACGTCTTATCAAGTCACCTACTTTTTCTTGTGCTTGCGCGGCTAATAAATCAACACCATTAGGCGTAACATAAATCGGAGTTTCAATATGGTAGATATTAATAATGTCTTCTTTTATTAATGGTGTTTTTACAAAAACAGCAGCACACTGCTGATAAACCATGGCTTCTATTTTTAATAATTTAGCCAGTTTTCGTTGATTTTTAGGGTTCTGTAGATCATGAGATTCACGAAAAGACTGAGAAAAAACTTCATGCCCTTCAAAAAAACAAGGAATTTGTGGGTGTTTACGTAATAAATAGTGCGCCATTTTTAAATTACGGGTAAATATGGCATCAACAGGATTTTTTCTTAACCATGTAGAGACCTGATGATTAAATATTTTCTGGCTATTAAATGGGAAAAACCATTTTTTTCGTATATTTTTCAGTCCAGTAAAAGAAACATTCTTATCTATATCCCGTCCCAAAAAAGTATCTGCCGTGATTAATGAAACTGGAGATACCATATGTACCAAACAACCATTACGAGCCATTGCATCAATCATTTGAACAACCTGCAAGGATGCGACTCGATAATCGGGTACGGGATAAGGATCTATATAAGCAATTTTCATCATTATAATTTTAATGCCTGTAATAAACGTTGTGCAGAATGTTGCCAAGTATAACGTGTTTCTATACGGATACGTGCATTCTCACCCATTGCTTTTCCTCTATCAGGTAATTGACGGAGATGATTAATTGCCATCACAATTTCATCTGCATTGCCTGGGGCGACTAATAATCCCGCAGTCCCTTCATTACCGACAACTTCAGGAATACCGCCGATATGACTGGCAATTACTGGTTTTGCGCATGACATTGCTTCTGCAATCGTAATACCGAAGGCTTCATCGCCTGTACTTGGGAAAATACCTGCATCACTGGCGGCATAAAACTCAGGTAACATATTATGATCAACAGGTTGATGAAAAATAACTTGCTCTGCAACACCTTTAGAAATCGCTTTCTTTTTTAATCGCTCAAGATCATCACCTGCACCAATAATCAAGAGCTTAACATCTTCACCTTTTAACTGTTCTATGGCATCGATTGCAACACTTAACCCTTTCCAACCGACTAATCGCCCAGCAAATGAGAGTAAAAAAGTCGATGTATTTATACCTAATTGCTCTCGCAATGCGGTGTGCATCGGTTTAAATTTTTCAATATCTACGCCATTATAAATTACACGAGGAAATTGCTTAAAATGATGTTGAATTTGCCAAGCATTAAAGTGACTACATGCAACCCATGCTGAAATTTTCTTACCTAATTGGCGATCGCCTTTGAAAAAAACTGGTGCCCCCCACTCATATAGCAAAAAACGCGTTGAGGATGATTTAGGCATCATAGAAGGCCAAAAAAAATCGAAAGGCTTCGTTAAAATAATCCAATCAAAATGTTGGCTGATAACCTCTTTTTTAGCGTGTCGTGCAAAAGTATAGCGCTCAACAATACGGCGAAAACGTCCCCCCAGATCAATCACTTTATCTCTTGGGGTATAGGGGTAAGTGTGTACCTGTATTTGGCGTCCTGCCAGATTGTGTCGAATATCGCCATTGCCACCATAAAGATGAACTTCATGCCCAGCATCATGTAATTGCTTAGCCAGTTCCCAAACGGCTGTTTGGATCCCGCCATAAGACATGGTGATTGTGACATCAATTATACCGATCTTCATGAATTACTTTTTCACCTTTATTCCATCAATGATATTACGCACTGCATTCCACACTTCTTCGACTGATATTTCAGCCATATTATCTTCACGGCGGGCATTTTCCAACGACGTTGGATGTTGGATAACCTGACAACAAGAATGTTGTAATGGGGCTAAATAGCGCCCTGGGTGATAGCTATGATATAACGCCACCATTGGAATATCTAAAGCCCCTGCTAAATGTGTAGGTCCTGTATCTACCCCAACATAAAGCGATAAATTCGCCATAATTGCCGCATTTTGTCGCATTGAAACTCGACCTGCTAAGGCTAAACAATGGTCTTCACCGATTTTTTTAGCTAAATCAATGGATAATTGTTCACTTTCTTTACTACCTAATAGCAAAAAGTACGTACTCGCGTCATGGGTAATAATCTGTTTTGCTAATTGCAGAAAATTTTCCACGGGCCAATCTCGATAGGCCTTAGCGGGAAAAACTTTGCAGTTGAAAACCAATAATATTCTTATTAATTAATGAATTATCGTTTAAAAATTGTTGTGCAAAAGTCGCTTCTTCATCACTGACAAAGTAACGTAATTGCCAACAACTCGGATAAATCCCTAATGCATTAATTAATAAGGCACGCTCTTTTTGTGCCACCATCGGCGACTTAGGACGCGCAATCCAAGTCACATTGCCTTGCTGCTGAGACATATCAGCAAAAGCAACCGTATGATGAGATTGGCGGCGAGCATAACTCACCAATTCACGATCATTACCGTATACCAAAGCCAAATCATAAGGCTTATGGGGTAACCAACCTGACCAAACAGCACTTCTTTTAGAAAAATGTCTAATACCCTCAATATCAGGGTTATGCTCAAGAATGCATGCGCTACGCTTATGTGCAAATACATGAATATGAGCATTGGGCCAGCGCTGTTTTAAGGCATGAATAACGGGAGTGATAAGTAATGTATCACCAAAACGCGCTACCGCTATAACCAATATATTTTTTGGATCCATATGCTTTTTATTTGGCTTAAATTGATACATTTACTTCTTAGACTATACACTAAAAAGTATTACAAATATTCATCAATAAGATGAATAAACCCCATTGATAAGAGATAATAGTTTCACGACTTTATTATCAACATTAATCATACTGATTTATTTTTACCGTTGATTGCCTGAATAAAGATCCTTTCCATCTTATCTAACATATTATCTAAACCAAATCGTGAAACAGCATGTTCAAGCGCCGCTTTTCCCATCTGTTCACGCAATTCATCTGAGCGCATTAATTTAGCTAAGTGACTGGTTAATAATTCTTGTACTTGCGGTGCTAATGTAAATCCGGTTTTACCATCAATAACCGCTTCACTAATCGCTCCCACGGTTGTAGAAACAACGGGTAAACCACAGGCCATTGCTTGCATAATCCCTTGCGGTACCCCTTCATTACCAAAAGACGGTAGCGTAAAGAGATCCATTGCATTTAAACAGTCAGGCACGTCATTACGATTACCAAGAAAGAAGATACTTTGTGATAATCCTGCCTCTTTGACCATCGGCTCTAAATTTTTACGTTGAGGTCCATCACCAACAAAAATTAATTGCCAATCAGGAAACTGCTGATGCAATGATTTCCATGCTTCTACTAAATATTTATATCCTTTCCACACTCGCATAGTCGCCACAATACCTAACGTTGGTTTATTCGGTATTCCTATTTTTTCCCTAGCTTGTGCTTTGTTTTGTGGAAAAAAACGTTGCAAATCAATTCCAGTAGGCACTGATGTCATTTTTTCTAATGGAAATTTATTATGCTGATGGAGAGTCTGTCGTAATTTTTCACCCGTTGTGACAACATGGGCACTGGATGAAAGATAAAGCCACCGTGTTGGTAATGAACGAGAAACATCCGTAGAAACATGACGCGTTCGAACAACCACAGGGGAATGGCGTAATGTGGCACAAGAAGCGGCAACTAACCATGCATCCGTTGAACTATGAGTATTGATCACATCAAATTGGTGACGATGTAATTTCAGCCATTGACGAAATGCTTTTAATGCTGATGCGCGTTTTTTCTCAATCGGTAATGTAAAAACCTCAATACCATAATCAGGCGCAGCCTTAGCTATTTTGGATGTAGGACAGCACACTAATGCTACTCGGTGCCCTCTGCGGATCATACCTTGAGATTCCGTCAGTATACGAATTTCCTGACCACCCCACCCACAAGATGATTCTGTATGTAATATTGATAATACTGACTTACTCATCCGCAATCCATTTATCTGATGATTTAAAAGAGCCATAGTATAACTAAAGAGCCAACGAAGATCACAATAGCTTTACTTTGTTATACTTAGCGAGCTTCAGATAACAAAAAACCCGACACTAAGGTCGGGTTTTTTAAGAAAACTAAAATTATTTAATTTTAGCTTCTTTATAAAGCACATGTTGACGAACAACTGGATCGAATTTTTTCATTTCCAGTTTTTCTGGCATAGTGCGTTTGTTCTTCGTAGTGGTATAGAAGTGACCTGTACCAGCAGAAGAAACGAGTTTAATTTTCTCGCGAATACCTTTAGCCATTTTTCAGCTCCTAGAACTTCTCACCACGGGCACGTAAATCTGCTAATACAGATTCGATGCCTTTCTTATCAATCACACGCATACCTTTAGCAGATACGCGCAGAGTTACGAAACGTTTCTCAGACTCAACCCAGAAACGGTGAGAGTGCAGGTTTGGCAGAAAACGGCGTTTAGTCGCGTTTAATGCGTGAGAGCGGTTGTTTCCACTCACAGGACGCTTGCCGGTAACTTGGCAGACTCGGGACATGTCTATTCTCCAAAAATCTAATCAGCTCGAGCTTTAATATCAGGTTTGACCGCCTCGTCAGGCTTTGGAGCCCATCTCAGCAACTTTTAACGATTGAAAAACTGTGTAAACACCTCAGAAAAAACTTGCTGAGATAGGCTCTTCTCGCCAAACCCAAGATCCTCAAAGGTGGCGTAGTATACGCCCAATGGCCTCAACGCTCAAGACCCGTACAAATAAAGATTGACAATAATTACAAAAATATTCGCTACAACCACCCTCGTTCAGCAAACGAAACACAATCATCATGCCCTATCACAAGGTGATCGAGTACATTTACCCCCACTAATTGGCAAGCAGTAAAAATTTTTTCTGTGATTTCTTTATCTGCAAGACTTGGTTCGCAAACACCAGAAGGGTGATTATGAGCAAGAATGATGGATGTTGCATTCTTTTTTATTGATTGGCGGACAATTTCTCTCGGATGCACTTCAACTCGGTTAATTGTTCCTTTAAACATCTCTTCAAATGCAATCAATTGATTTTGATTATCCAGAAAAAGAACTACAAACACTTCCCGGTCTCGCCAATGAAGTAATTTTTGTAAGTAATACTTTGTCTCTTCAGAAGAAGAAAGGACATTTTTATACATAAATTGTGTTGTGGAAAAACGCTGTGCCATTTCATTGATAGCTTGTAACTGGGTAAATTTTCCCACACCAATGCCTTTAAAACGCCCTAATGTTTCATAATCTGCATTAAGAACGTGATAAAGAGAACCACACTCTTTAAGTAGAAAAGCTGCTAATTCTAATACCGATTTTTCATAAGTACCGGTCCGTAAAAAGAGCGCTAATAACTCAATATCAGTGAGTGATCCCACGCCATAAAGTAATAATTTTTCTCGAGGTAAAAGTTCACTAACCGATTGATTTTCCATCCGTGGACTCCTTAATAAGTCAAGGTAATGGTATTCATGATCTATTTTATTTATTCACATAAATATTGGGCTTTAGGTGAAGCATTAGTCATCATAAAATGCCAATCATAAAACAACTGTTGTTTTATACAGCTAAATTACTATAAACTGCACATCTTGTATAAAAAAGACACATATCAAATTTATGCGAGAGTAATCGCAAAAATTTAACATATAAAACATAAAGTTACATAGAATTCCGAATTCACGATGACCTTGTGGTAAAATTACGGACAATTATTTATGTACTTAGGCATTTCATCATGACTACACTTCACGACAAAAAGATTATTCTTGGTATCAGTGGTGGTATTGCGGCCTATAAAGCACCAGAACTTGTACGCCGTTTACGTGATAAAGGTGCGATTGTGCGAGTTGTAATGACACCCGCGGCCCATGCATTTGTGACGCCGCTGTCACTACAAGCCGTTTCTGGTTTTCCTGTTGCTGATGATTTACTTGATCCAGCCGCAGAAGCCGCTATGGGGCATATTGAATTAGGTAAATGGGCTGATTTAATTCTACTTGCACCTGCAACTGCCGATCTTATTGCACGTTTACGAGTGGGTATGGCAAATGATTTACTTACCACCCTCTGTTTAGCGAGTAGTGCACCTGTCGCTATTGCGCCAGCAATGAATCAGCAAATGTACAGAGCCACAATTACACAAGAAAATTTATCAGCATTAGAACAACGTGGCTGTTTAATTTGGGGGCCTGATTCGGGTAGTCAAGCTTGTGGTGATGTAGGACCAGGGCGAATGTTAGATCCTCTCGCACTCGTCTCATTAACGGAAAAACAACTTGCTTTACAACCTCAAGATTTTGCTGGTAAGAAAATCACGATAACCGCAGGACCGACTCGTGAAGCTTTAGATCCCGTGCGTTTTATCAGTAATCATAGCTCAGGGAAAATGGGGTTTGCGATTGCACAAGCAGCCGCATTACGTGGCGCTGATGTCACCCTTATCACAGGACCTGTCACATTACCGACACCCGCTTGTGTTAAACGTATTGACGTTGAAAGTGCACAAGAAATGTATGAACAAGTGATGCTAATCGCACCTTCACAAGATATTTTTATTGGTTGTGCGGCTGTTGCTGATTACCGCGCTAAACTTATCGCGGCTGAAAAAA
>NZ_MIIZ01000467.1:0-214 GCF_001743005.1 Shigella sp. FC1967
TAGCTAATTCCGCTGCTTCACGTTTTGCTTCTTCAGCTTCACGTTTCGCTTTTTCTTCGGCGTCTTTCTTTGCCTTTTCAGCTTCACGTTTTGCTTTTTCTTCAGCTTCGCGCTGTGCTTTCTCTTGTGCTTCGCGCTGGGCTTTTTTCTTCTGCTTCGCGATGCGCCTTTTCTTCCGCTTCACGCTGAGCTTGCTCATCCGCTTGCGCTTTTT
>NZ_MIIZ01000468.1:0-213 GCF_001743005.1 Shigella sp. FC1967
GCTTGCGAGATAAGGCTTTTTGTTTTCGATCGTAGGTGACGGCTGGCATTGATAAGGTGGCGCGGATTAGCAATCTTATTGCCGTCTGATTTGATGGCGTAATGACTCAGCCCCACATCAACGCCCCGTGATATTTGATATCAATGTTGGCTTTGCCGGTGCTTCTACCCCGTCATCACAGAGTAGTGACGCATAGTATTTTCCGGTTGCGCT
>NZ_MIIZ01000469.1:0-213 GCF_001743005.1 Shigella sp. FC1967
ACTATCGACTTCTCTTTAATTTCAACAACACGTACTGCGCGTAATCCGGGTAAAACAGCCCGTGTTCGTGGTCTAAAAGGTGAAAAAAGACAAGAAAAAATGCCAGTTCTAGCAAAATCTCGTCGTCGTGATGCAAGCAAGGATAAAAAACTTTGAGCCAGATAGTGCCTTCAAAAAAAGGCAAATCATCAGGTCGAGGTAATGCGAGCAAAG
>NZ_MIIZ01000470.1:0-213 GCF_001743005.1 Shigella sp. FC1967
GTACGTTAAGTGTTCCTGGTACAGGTGGCAAAAGTAAATCAGTAGCCATCGAAGTCCGCAAAAAAACGCACTTATGTGAACCGTGACGCCGTTGAAAAAGCGCAAGCGGATGAGCAAGCTCAGCGTGAAGCGGAAGAAAAGGCGCATCGCGAAGCAGAAGAAAAAGCCCAGCGCGAAGCACAAGAGAAAGCACAGCGCGAAGCTGAAGAAAAA
>NZ_MIIZ01000471.1:0-213 GCF_001743005.1 Shigella sp. FC1967
CGCCATCAATGACTTTGATCCCGACACAATGATAGCTAGATTGTCTGCCATGCTTACTTTTAAACGTGGGAAACGGGCTTTTAGTTTCGGATTAAAAAAGTTGGAGAAAGCCACGTCAAGGTTAATCACCGCCTGCTGCAATGCAATTGAATCATATTCTTTAAGCCACCCATATCTGCGGGATTTTTTCGCCACGGCAAGCAGCGGTTTAAG
>NZ_MIIZ01000472.1:0-213 GCF_001743005.1 Shigella sp. FC1967
CCCGAACACCAGTGGTGCGTTCACTCCGGTCCTCTCGTACTAGGAGCAACCCCCTCTCAATCTTCCAACGCCCCACGGCAGATAGGGACCGAACTGTCTCACGACGTTCTAAACCCCAGCTCGCGTACCACTTTAAATGGCGAACAGCCATACCCTTGGGACCTACTTCAGCCCCAGGATGTGATGAGCCGACATCGAGGTGCCAAACACCGC
>NZ_MIIZ01000473.1:0-212 GCF_001743005.1 Shigella sp. FC1967
GACTCAGCCCCACATCAAGCCCCGTGATATTTGATATCAATGTTGGCTTTGCCGGTGCTTCTACCCCGTCATCACAGAGTAGTGACGCATAGTATTTTCCGGTTGCGCTGCGGCTCAGTGTGATACTTTTCAGCGCCCCCGTAATTTCACGATGTAAAACGCGCTTCAATCGGTGCGATTTTCGGGATTTTTATCGCGCCATCAATGACTTT
>NZ_MIIZ01000474.1:0-212 GCF_001743005.1 Shigella sp. FC1967
CCCTTTTATGTTAAACGGGCGAGTTAGTTAGCAAAAACCGCCCGTTCATCCCCATTAAAGCCCCTCGAAACGATTTTAAGACACGATCACCCTATAAAACACCCAAATCTACGCTGAAAGTTTAGAACGGTTTTGCGGGCTTCTGAGTGCGTTTTTTAACATCGTGCAAAACTGACAAGTAAAAACGATGCGAAATCGCTGAAAGTCACAAA
>NZ_MIIZ01000475.1:0-212 GCF_001743005.1 Shigella sp. FC1967
CTCGGTCATGTTCAACTCCACATTCAGGGCATTGCCAGATACGCTTATGTAGTGGCATTTCTGACATTTTATGACCGCAGCAATGACAGGTTTTCGAACAGGCAAACCATTGCTCCAGTTTTACCAGATGGACGCCTTTTTCTACGGCTTTATATTCCAGCTTTGTGATAAAACCATGCCAGCCTGCATCTCCGATAGCGCGAGCCAGACAG
>NZ_MIIZ01000476.1:0-212 GCF_001743005.1 Shigella sp. FC1967
CATTCGCACCCTGTTGCGAGGGCTCCCGTTAGATGAAGTTCGGGAGATCATTGACAGAATGAAGGGCGTTCTCAATGAACTGGAGGAAGAGTACAAAAAGCGAGAAGAAGAAGAAAAAGAAAAGCGAGCTCAGGCCGAGCGAATAATGAGCGACATGGAATCCTGCGGTGTGGACATCGGCTTGCTCAACGAAATGTTCACGAGCAAATCAG
>NZ_MIIZ01000477.1:0-9092 GCF_001743005.1 Shigella sp. FC1967
AAAAAAAGAGCTAAAGCAGGACAGTAACAGTTAAATTGAAACAGGAAGAGAACGTGTCTGATTCATTACGTATTATTTTTGCGGGAACACCGGATTTTGCGGCTCGACATTTAGCTGCATTGTTATCAACTAAACATCGAGTAGTAGGAGTACTTACTCCACCAGATAAACCCGCAGGAAGAGGTAAGAAACTGACCATGAACCCAGTTAAAAAACTGGCGTTAACTCATGATATTCCTGTTTATCAACCTGCCTCTTTAAAGCCTGAAGAGAACCATGAGTGGATAGCAGCACAACAAGCAGATATTATGATTGTTGTCGCCTATGGCATGATTTTACCTAAAGCCGTTCTTGAAATACCGCGTTTAGGTTGCCTTAATGTGCATGGTTCTCTCCTTCCTAAATGGCGTGGTGCCGCACCAATTCAACGTTCTTTGTGGGCAGGCGATAAAGAAACTGGCGTCACAATTATGCAAATGGATGTTGGTTTAGATACAGGTGATATGCTGTATAAAGCGTCATGCCCAATTACAAATGAAGATACCAGCGCATCACTTTATGAAAAACTTGCAGAACTGGGACCTAAGGCGCTAACAACTACGTTAGAACTCATTACCTCAGGTAAAATAAAAGCAGAAAAGCAAGACGATAATTTAGCGAATTACGCACAAAAGTTATCTAAAGAAGAAGCAAAAATTGATTGGTCATTATCAGCAGAACAGATTGAACGCTGTATAAGAGCATTCAATCCATGGCCAATGAGCTTTTTCATGTTAGACGAACAACCTGTAAAAGTATGGAAAGCACAAGCTATTGCGGATAATACAGATCAAGCCGCAGGAACCATATTAAAAGCCGATAAAACGGGTATTTATATTGCGACAGGTAACGGCATTCTAAATATCACTGAGTTGCAACCATCAGGTAAGAAACCTATGGCTTCTGCTGATTTCTTAAATTCCAAGCGAGATTGGTTCACTCCTGGAAAAATTATTCCATGATAATTCTAAACCCTGATATCTAATATTATCAGGGTTCTCTTTTTTCACGCCAATATAATATATCTGTGGCGCTCAATATTAACCGCTAACTCATCATGAAAACGTCATACAACTTACGTAGCATTGCAGCTAAAGCAATTAACCAAGTATTAGATCAAGGTTTATCACTAAGCACTGTCATACCAGAACTTCAGAAAAATATCTCAGACAAAGATAAAGCTTTGTTGCAAGAAATCTGCTTTGGTGTATTACGTACATTGCCACAATTAGAATGGATTATTCAGCAGCTCATGGATAAGCCATTGAAAGGCAAACAACGCATTTTACACTACCTCATTATGGTTGGTTTATATCAGCTTCTTTATACTCGTATTCCTGCTCATGCAGCTCTAGCAGAGACAGTAAATGGTGCTGTTACACTAAAAAAACCACAGTTAAAAGGATTGATTAACGGTGTGTTACGTCAGTTTCAACGCCAACAAGATATCTTGAACGAACGTTTTCAAAATAACGAAAATCGTTTTCTCCACCCATCATGGCTACTTGCTCGTATTCAACAAGCTTATCCAGAACAGTGGATGAGTATTATTGAAGGTAATAACCAAAAACCACCAATGTGGTTACGTGTAAATCAACGTCATCATTCCCGAGACGAATATTTAATATTACTTGAAAATGAAGGAATTCCCGCTATTGCTGATGATAGTCACCCGTTTGCGATCCGTTTAGAGAATCCATGCAACGTGAGCCTTCTTCCTGGATTTGCTGATGGCTGGGTAACCGTTCAAGATCGTTCAGCTCAACGTTGTGCTGAATTATTAGCACCCAAAAATAAAGAGCAGATCCTTGATTTATGTGCAGCACCAGGCGGTAAAACAACACATATTCTAGAGATAGCGCCTCAAGCTCAGGTATTAGCTATTGATATAGATGAACAACGCTTAAAACGAGTACAAGAGAACCTTACGCGTTTAAAACTTAATGCTGTCGTCAAAAGTGGTGATGGTCGTTATCCTGAACAATGGTGTGCAGGCAAACAATTTGACCGAATTCTTCTTGATGCTCCATGTTCAGCAACAGGTGTTATTCGTCGTCACCCAGATATAAAATGGCTTCGTCGTAATGACGACATTGAGCAATTAGCTAAAATTCAAAAAGAGATCCTTCACGCTATTTGGCCATACCTAAAATCTGGTGGCACGTTGGTATATGCAACCTGCTCTATTTTACCTGAAGAAAATACACAACAAATTAAAGCGTTTTTATCATCAACGAAAGATGCGCAATGTGATTATCAGTACCAATGCTTACCAGAAGAAGAAGGTGGCGATGGATTCTTTTACGCACGGATCAAAAAAAATATGATCTTGTGATAAAAGATGATATCAGATCTAAAAAAACGCTACTATTTCAACGCAAGATCATCAAGATCTTGCGTTTCTTTTCTATTTGTTAATCGAATACTCTGAGAAATTACAATGAAAATTATTATCTTAGGCGCTGGTCAAGTAGGTGGTACGCTCGCTGAAAATCTTGTCGGGGAGAATAATGATATTACTGTCGTTGACACTAATGCAGATCGCTTACGCCAACTTCAAGATAAATTCGATTTACGAGTAGTCAATGGGCATGGGTCTCACCCAAGGGTCTTAAGAGAAGCCGGAGCTGAAGATGCAGATATGTTGGTTGCCGTCACCAACTCTGACGAAACCAATATGATTGCATGCCAAGTTGCTTACACGCTGTTTAATACACCCAACAAAGTGGCTCGGATACGTGCCTCTGAATTTGTTCGTGAAGCAGATAAACTTTTTCTTCCTGAAGCTATTCCCATTGATTATTTAATCTCACCAGAGCATTTGGTTATTGATTATATTTATAAATTGATCCAATACCCTGGCGCTTTACAAGTTGTTAATTTTGCTGATGGCCAAGTCAGTATTGTTGCAGTAAAAGCGTATTATGGTGGCTCTCTCGTTGGGAATGCGTTATCAACATTACGCGATCATATGCCACATATCGATACACGTGTTGCTGCAATTTTTCGTCAAGACAGACCTATCCGGCCTCAAGGATCCACAATTATTGAAGCTGGAGATGAAGTTTTCTTTGTCGTTGCATCTCAACATATTCGTGCAGTAATGAGCGAATTACAGCGATTAGAAAAACCTTATAAACGCATTATGATTGTTGGTGGTGGTAATGTCGGTGCAGGTTTAGCCGCTAGATTAGAAAAAGATTATAGCGTCAAGCTTATTGAACATAATCAGCAGCGTGCAACAGAACTGGCTGAACTACTCCATGACACCATCGTTTTTTATGGTGATGCATCAGATCAAGAGCTTCTTGCTGAAGAACATATAGAACAAATTGATGTCTTTATCGCACTGACGAATGATGATGAAGCCAATATTATGTCAGCAATGCTGGCAAAAAGAATGGGGGCTAAAAAGGCAATGGTACTTATTCAACGTAGTGCTTATGTTGATTTAGTCCAAGGTGGGGTTATTGATATTGCAATATCACCACAACAAGCAACTATTTCTGCACTTTTAGGTCATGTACGCAAAGCTGATATTGTGAGCGTCTCATCATTACGACGTGGTGTTGCAGAAGCAATCGAAGCTGTTGCACATGGTGATGAAAATACATCAAAAGTTGTTGGTCGCCGTATACAAGATATAAAACTACCACCTGGAACCATTATTGGTGCAATTGTTAGAGAGCAAGATGTTATTATTGCGAACGCTAGTCACTCTATAGAACAGGGGGATCATGTGATCATGTTTATCACCGATAAAAAATATGTCCCTGAAGTTGAAAAGCTGTTCCAACCTAGCCCATTTTTCTTATAAAGACTATCTGGAAATAAGAATAATAGTAATTGTTACTTATCATGGTCTACTATTATCATATTAAATTACTATATTTTTACATAATAAATCTATGCATAGATAAATAAGGGGTGGTTATGTCTTTTTTCAAAGAGTTTCGTGAATTTGCAATGAAAGGCAACGTTGTTGACATGGCGGTCGGTGTCATCATTGGTGCAGCCTTCGGTAAGATTGTTTCATCATTAGTTGCTGATATTATTATGCCACCTCTAGGCTTATTAATTGGTGGTATTGATTTCAAACAGTTTAGCCTTGTATTAAGAGATGCGAGCGGGGATGTACCAGCTGTTGTACTTAATTATGGTATGTTCATTCAAACTGTTTTTGACTTTGCCATTGTTGCATTTGCGATTTTCTGTGCAATCAAATTAATTAACAAAACACGTCGCCAAGCAGAAGAAGCCCCTAAAGCACCACCGGCTCCTTCCGCAGAAGAAACCCTATTAACAGAAATCCGTGATTTATTAAAAAATCAGCAAAAATAAAAACTAAAAGGCCAGTGATAACAATTGAAAAAATCTTTTGTTATCACTGGCCTCCCAGTTGCCCTTCTTATCATGTTTTGCTTTTCTCATATAACTGCCTTTTCCTTTCTTATTCTTTTCCACTCGTTGTCTGAATAGTGGATCATGAACAAGCGCTGCTAAAGCATTATCTTTAATAACACCTTTTTGGTGCTGATATTTGCTAGACATAAAAACCTCTTAAATTATTAAAGAACATAAAACATAATACGATACAGATACTATTGCTTTGTCGCTCCAGATTCAAGTATTTCAAGAATAGAACAATAGGTACTTTCATGAGCACTACCACAACATGCATTACTTAACATTTTTAATGAATCTCGCATTCTTTCCATTTCTTTCAAGCGAATTTCAACTTCAGCAAGCCTTGCATCAACGATATGCTTTGATTCAACGCAAGTGTGATGAGCAGGATCAACGCGAATAGAAAGTAGCTCTGTAATCGCGTCTAATGTAAAACCTAACTCTTTGGCATAGCGAATAAAACGTAAACGTTGGAGATCTTGCTCTGTATATAGACGATAACCACCTTCTGTTCGCCTATCATGATCCATCAATCCCTGTTTTTCATAAAAACGGATTGTATCTGTTGTCACATTCGCTAATTTTGCAACCTGCCCAATACGATACATGGATCATTCCCTCACTCTAAATGATGAATAAGCATAGCAAATAATCAAAAGAATAGAATTGAAATATAGTGCGAAGCTTATCTTACCAAAATAGCAGTATGCTGAAATAACAAAAAATAAATATGATGTAACACAAGAGTAGATAAAAAAGCATGGAATAACAAATAGAAAGGTTGAGTATGGCTTGATAAGTTATTTCTCTAATAAATAGGTTCACTAGCCATTATTTTCAATAGATGTAAAAAAACCGGATTAAAAATCCGGTCTTTTTATTCGCTTCACTAAATAATAACTAGATTATTCAGCTGCTGCTTCTGTTTCAGAATCAGCACGGTCAACAAGCTCAATGTAAGCCATTGGAGCGTTGTCACCAGCACGGAAGCCACACTTCAGAATACGAGTGTAACCACCTGCACGGCTCGCAAAACGCGGACCTAATACTGTAAACAGTTTTGCCACGACTTCGTTATCACGAGTACGGGCGAATGCCAGACGACGATTAGCTACGCTGTCGGTCTTGGCAAGAGTAATCAGCGGCTCAACGACGCGACGCAGTTCTTTCGCTTTAGGCAAAGTTGTCTTGATGATCTCATGACGAACTAAAGAACCTGCCATGTTACGAAACATAGCCTGACGATGGCTGCTGTTGCGGTTCAATTGACGACCACTCTTACGATGGCGCATGACCTTATCCTTCTCAGTAAAACCTTAACCTGTGATCTTATTCATCAGCGATACTTGCAGGTGGCCAATTCTCAAGGCGCATACCCAGAGATAGACCACGCGACGCCAGTACGTCTTTAATCTCAGTAAGAGACTTCTTACCAAGGTTAGGCGTCTTAAGTAATTCAACTTCAGTACGCTGTACCAGATCACCGATGTAGTGGATTGCTTCTGCCTTCAGACAGTTAGCAGAGCGGACAGTCAATTCAAGATCGTCTACTGGGCGCAGTAAGATAGGATCGAATTCTGGCTTCTCTTCTTTAACTTCTGGTTGACGAACATCACGTAAGTCAACAAAAGCTTCAAGCTGTTCAGCCAGGATAGTCGCTGCACGGCGAATCGATTCTTCTGGATCGATAGTACCGTTAGTTTCCATCTCGATAACCAGCTTATCCAAGTCGGTGCGCTGTTCAACACGAGCTGCTTCCACATTGTAAGCAATACGCTCAACTGGGCTATAGCACGCGTCTACTAAAAGGCGACCGATAGGGCGCTCATCTTCTTCCGAATGAATTCGGGCAGAAGCCGGCACATAACCACGACCACGCTGAACTTTGATACGCATATTAATAGATGCGTTTTCGTCTGTAAGGTGGCAGATAACGTGCTGCGGCTTGACGATTTCGACATCACCGTCATGGATGATATCGGCTGCAATAACAGGGCCAATGCCAGATTTGCTCAAAGTAAGAATAACTTCATCTTTACCATGAACTTTTACCGCCAACCCTTTAAGGTTGAGCAGTATTTCTAGGATATCTTCCTGAACACCTTCTTTGGTGCTGTACTCATGCAGTACACCATCAATCTCAACCTCTGTTACCGCACAACCCGGCATAGACGAAAGCAGAATACGGCGCAGTGCGTTACCAAGAGTATGGCCGAAGCCTCGCTCTAATGGTTCAAGGGTCACCTTGGCGTGCGTCGAACTGACTTGCTCGATATCAACCAGGCGCGGTTTTAGAAACTCTGTCACAGAACCCTGCATTGTGTCCTCTCTTTGGTGCTAAGCCTTACTTGGAGTAAAGCTCGACGATCAGGTGCTCGTTAATGTCAGCAGATAAATCAGTACGTTCAGGAATACGTTTGAACACACCTTCCATCTTAGCAGCATCAACTTCCAGCCATGTTGGCTTTTCACGCTGTTCAGCCAGCTCTAAAGCAGCCTTAATACGAGACTGTTTTTTCGATTTTTCACGAACGCTGACTACGTCATTCGGGGAAACCTGATAAGAAGCAATGTTAACCACGCGACCATTTACCATGATTGCTTTATGGCTAACCATCTGACGTGCTTCTGCGCGAGTTGCGCCAAAGCCCATACGATAAACAACGTTATCCAGACGACCTTCCAGCAGAGTCAGCAGGTTTTCACCTGTGTTGCCTTTCAGACGAGTTGCTTCTTTGTAGTAGTTACGGAACTGACGCTCTAGAACACCGTAAATACGACGTACTTTTTGTTTTTCACGTAACTGAACACCGTAATCAGAAAGACGCGGTTTACGTGCGCCGTGCTGACCTGGTGCTTGTTCCAGTTTACACTTGGTGTCAATCGCCCGAACGCCAGATTTTAGAAATAAATCTGTACCTTCACGGCGGCTCAGCTTGAGCTTAGGACCCAAATATCTTGCCATTTTCTTTCTCCAACTTTCCTAAAAACGAAAACGTTATTAAACGCGACGTTTTTTCGGTGGACGACAACCGTTATGAGGAATCGGAGTCACATCAGTAATATTAGTGATGCGGAAACCAGCCGCGTTTAATGCACGGATAGTTGACTCACGACCAGGACCAGGTCCTTTAACCATAACTTCCAAGTTCTTAATTCCGTACTCTTTAACAGCTTCAGCGCAACGTTCTGCTGCAACCTGAGCCGCGAACGGAGTAGATTTACGAGAACCACGGAAACCGGAACCACCGGCAGTAGCCCAACCCAATGCGTTACCTTGACGATCGGTAATAGTAACGATTGTGTTGTTGAAAGAAGCATGGATATGAGCCACACCGTCAGAGACTTGTTTTCTTACACGCTTACGTGCACGAATAGGTGCTTTTGCCATTGTTCAAATACCCCGATTATTTCTTGATCGGCTTACGCGGACCCTTACGGGTACGTGCGTTAGTCTTAGTACGCTGACCGCGAACTGGTAGACCACGACGATGACGTAAACCACGGTAAGTACCAAGATCCATCAGACGTTTGATGCTCAGGGTAACTTCACGACGCAGATCACCTTCTACAACGTATTTGGCAACTTCGTCACGCAGCTTGTCGATTTGCTCTTCAGACAGCTCACTGATCTTAACATTTTCAGCAATACCAGCAGCTACACAGATAGCCTGTGAGCGGGTTTTACCGATACCATAAATCGAAGTTAATGCGATTACAGTATGTTTATGATCAGGAATGTTAATGCCTGCTATACGGGCCACTATGCACTCCTAAATTAGCAGTTATACAGTACTATTCTGAAAAGCCCGTTTTCAGGATACTCAAACAATACTGTATATATTATAAAAGATTGGGCTGGCTAATTTAGCCAGCTCAACCGAACTTTGCAAGAAAAAAATGCAATAAATTAGCCTTGACGCTGTTTATGCTTAGGCTCGACGCTGCAAATTACACGCACGTGACCGTGACGTCTAACAATTTTGCAGTTACGGCACATTTTCTTGACGGAAGCACGAACTTTCATTTTTACTCTCCGTAACTTCTAAAACAAATCGCTTATCAGTAATTAACCTTTAAGATTTGCTTTTTTCAATGCAGACTCATACTGACTTGACATCAGAAGAGTTTGCACTTGAGCCATAAAATCCATGATGACCACAACCACGATTAAGAGGGAAGTACCACCAAAATAGAAAGGTACTTTCATTGCGTCACGCATGAACTCCGGGATGAGACAGATAAAGGTAATATACAAGGCACCGATTAGGGTTAAACGTGTCATTACTTTATCTATATATTTAGCCGTCTGCTCTCCCGGGCGAATTCCTGGTACAAATGCACCGGACTTCTTCAGGTTATCTGCCGTTTCTCTTGGGTTGAAAACCAACGCCGTATAGAAGAAACAGAAGAATATGATTGCAGCAGCGTATAGTAACACATAAATAGGTTGACCAGGCTGTAGATTTAAAGAAATCGTTGTCAGCCAACCCCACCCTGTACCATCGCCAAACCAAGAGGTTATTGTACCAGGAAACAGGATAATACTTGAAGCAAAAATTGCTGGTATAACACCCGCCATATTTACTTTAAGTGGTAGATGTGTACTTTGTGCCGCGTATATTCTACGCCCTTGTTGACGTTTT
>NZ_MIIZ01000478.1:0-211 GCF_001743005.1 Shigella sp. FC1967
GAACAGATTCAGTACCACCTACCTGTTGCTGCTTGGTTTCGCCACCCTCTGTTGCAGGGATAAGCTCACCGGCTTTATCGCTTTTCTGTTCGGCCTTTTCATCTTTAGAACGGTCCCCCATCTGGGCTCCCGAACCGCCAATGTCATTAGCCATGCCCTCTACAGTAATCGAGCCATTGGCATACTGCTCGATGCGGTCCCTCTCGCTCAT
>NZ_MIIZ01000479.1:0-211 GCF_001743005.1 Shigella sp. FC1967
TTGCCGCATTGATATCTCGGTCATGTTCAACTCCACATTCAGGGCATTGCCAGATACGCTTATGTAGTGGCATTTCTGACATTTTATGACCGCAGCAATTGACAGGTTTTCGAACTGGCAAACCATTGATCCAGTTTTTACCAGATGGACGCCTTTTTTCTGCGGCTTTATATTCCAGCTTTGTGATAAAACCATGCCAGCCTGCATCACC
>NZ_MIIZ01000480.1:0-211 GCF_001743005.1 Shigella sp. FC1967
GATGCTCGCTCAACTGCGTGATGCATTTGACTCCGCTGCGGCAAAACTTGAATGCGAAATTATTGAGATGGACGGGAGAGCCTGACCATGTGCATCTGCTGGTTGCTTACCCGCCAAAACTGGCGGTCAGTGTGATGGTCAACAATCTGAAATCAGTATCGTCGCGCCTGCTGCGCCAGCAAAACACACATTTACGGACGCAAAGTAAAAC
>NZ_MIIZ01000481.1:0-211 GCF_001743005.1 Shigella sp. FC1967
GTTAATACCCTTATCAATTGACGTTACCCGCAGAAGAAGCACCGGCTAACTCCGTGCCAGCAGCCGCGGTAATACGGAGGGTGCAAGCGTTAATCGGAATTACTGGGCGTAAAGCGCACGCAGGCGGTCAATTAAGTCAGATGTGAAAGCCCCCGAGCTTAACTTGGGAATTGCATCTGAAACTGGTTGGCTAGAGTCTTGTAGAGGGGGG
>NZ_MIIZ01000482.1:0-211 GCF_001743005.1 Shigella sp. FC1967
TCAGGTAGAGAATACTCAGGCGCTTGAGAGAACTCGGGTGAAGGAACTAGGCAAAATGGTGCCGTAACTTCGGGAGAAGGCACGCTGGCGGTAAGTGAAATCCCTTGCGGATGGAGCCGAAGCCAGTCGAAGATACCAGCTGGCTGCAACTGTTTATTAAAAACACAGCACTGTGCAAACACGAAAGTGGACGTATACGGTGTGACGCCTG
>NZ_MIIZ01000483.1:0-210 GCF_001743005.1 Shigella sp. FC1967
AGTGGATTAAATTTATCAGTTTCAGTTGCTGCGAAAGGGGTTGTTGGTTCGCCTTTCATTATAACCGTAAAGAATAAAAAGCGAGCTTGTTTGATACAAGCGAGTTGTTGAAGTGGATTAAATTTATCAGTTTCAGTTGCTGCGAAAGGGGTTGTTGGTTCGCCTTTCATTATAACCGTAAAGAATAAAAAGCGAGCTTGTTTGATACAA
>NZ_MIIZ01000484.1:0-210 GCF_001743005.1 Shigella sp. FC1967
CGAATAATAAAAACAGCCAACTTATCTTTAACAATTACCCAGTTTTAAATTCAACTAAGGGTAATGTTATCATGATAATCATTCTTAGTGTATGTATTAGAAGAAGAAAAACGAATAATAAAAACAGCCAACTTATCTTTAACAATTACCCAGTTTTAAATTCAACTAAGGGTAATGTTATCATGATAATCATTCTTAGTGTATGTATTA
>NZ_MIIZ01000485.1:0-210 GCF_001743005.1 Shigella sp. FC1967
ACGGTAAACACATGGTTGCCACTTATATATGTTTAATTATTTTGATCGAGTCTAAAGGAAGACATAAATATACCTGTATAGATACAAAAAGAGACGCTGCACGTTGTGCATACGGTAAACACATGGTTGCCACTTATATATGTTTAATTATTTTGATCGAGTCTAAAGGAAGACATAAATATACCTGTATAGATACAAAAAGAGACGCTG
>NZ_MIIZ01000486.1:0-210 GCF_001743005.1 Shigella sp. FC1967
GAACAACAGCTTGCTTCATTGGCATTCACACCTTGCAGTAGCCAAGATATGACCAAAACAGGTTGGGTTTCACCCATGGGGGATGTGGTGAAGCACTTATTCATGTTGCAGGAACAACAGCTTGCTTCATTGGCATTCACACCTTGCAGTAGCCAAGATATGACCAAAACAGGTTGGGTTTCACCCATGGGGGATGTGGTGAAGCACTTA
>NZ_MIIZ01000487.1:0-210 GCF_001743005.1 Shigella sp. FC1967
ATATGACTATATGTTGCAGCTGGTCGTTAAAGATATGGAAGATTTTCATAATGTTTCAATGATGAAAATACGCGCAATTGGCAATATCAAAGAGATGAATATTTCAGGGCGATATGACTATATGTTGCAGCTGGTCGTTAAAGATATGGAAGATTTTCATAATGTTTCAATGATGAAAATACGCGCAATTGGCAATATCAAAGAGATGAA
>NZ_MIIZ01000488.1:0-9035 GCF_001743005.1 Shigella sp. FC1967
CGTAAAAAACGTTTCATGAGTTAATGACTGATGACAAGTAAAAACTGGCTGAGTTATTAAATACCCAAAAAAAAACAAACGTTTAGATAAAAATGTAATGTTTTAATATTACAGCCAATATACTCGTTATTATACTTAATATCCTAAACGTCTCTATTGATGAATTTATCAAAAATGTATATTTAGATATTTTTGATAAGAACATCTGAAACTAATAATTTCCTTAATCCTTTTATTTAAATAAATATTACATACTAAATAAGTTTTATTTTCATATTAAGCTAAAAAACTTATTCCATTAGCATTTACCTTAATGGGTAAACATAATATTCCTTTATTTAAAATTAAAAGGAAAATTATGCTTATCTTATTATGGAGATAAGATGCTTATGTCCATCATTCTTTAAAGTGTTCATCCGTTAAAGTTAATAAGATGTTATTTATATTATAGAGGAAAAGTATGAAAAAGGTTATTCTTGCTACTTTAATTACTACTGCCGTAGCTTTAAGTTCGTCAGCATTTGCTGCTGGTGGACAAGGTCAAGGTTCTGGTCAAGTTAAATTCCACGGTTATATTATTGATGCTCCATGCTCAATAGAATCAGATAATCCAATCGAAGTTGATTTCGGTCAAATATCTCGTAAAGCACTGACCGCGAATAATAACACCGGTGAAAGTCATGTTAGAACATTTAGCATTGAATTAGCTGACTGTGATATTTCTGACTTAACTGAAAAACAAGTTACTACTACATTTAGCTTCACTGATGCAGGTCAAGATACCAACTTAGTTGGATTTGATGGTAAAGAAGCAATGGGTGCTGGTATTGTAATTACTTCTGGTAACAACAAAGTATTGAACAACGTTGCCACTAAACCACACAAATTAACTACTGGTCCTAACTCTCTACAATTCGCTTCTTATGTGAAAGGTCTAGGTGGTGCAGCTGATGACGCTATTAAAGTCGGTGAATTCTACGCAACCGCTAACTTTACTTTAGCATACCAATAAGAAATAGCAGGTCAGTTTTATATTAATAAAACTGACCTGTTCTGCTAATTGGAACTATTAATGAAAAAATGGATATCTCTTTTATCATTATTATTAGTCACTTCATATACGTATTCGTCCACAGAACCAGGACATGGTCGAGTCGATATGAGGGGGACTATAGTTGAGACACCCTGCTTAATTGATACAGGAAGTGAGGATCAATCAATAAATTTAGGTATTATTCCTATTTCATATATGTCTCAATATGGCGCATCACCAGAAAAAACATTTTCAATTAAATTGATAGATTGTCAGTTAGTGTCAACAGAAAAAGAAAACTTTCTGTGGGAAAGTTTCGATGTAACTTTTGATGGTGCTAATAATGGTAATTATTATACCGTCAATGGAGATGCAAAAGGCGTTGTTTTACAAATAAAAGATACCCGTGAGCAATTAGCTATACCAGGGAAGAGTATGGATAAAATACAAATCTCACCTGGGGATATGCTTTTAAATTATAAATTAAGACTTATTACTGATGGCTCAGATATAAAAGCTGGTGATTTTCATACTATTATTATTTATAGAATCAGTTATTACTAATTCTAATTATTCGGATAATCATAATGTTATTATTGAAAATAAAAAAATGTATTAGTAAGGAAACTGATCATAATAAGTGCCTTTTTTTATTTTTAATCCGGCATATTCAAACGCATTTGAATTTAGTGCAAATATGTTTAATTTAGAAGATGGCGAAAATATTGATGTCACTCAGTTTTCTAAATCAGGGTATATTCTACCAGGAACCTACACATTAAAAATTCAGCTTAACGAAAATGTTATTGCTGAACAACCAATCACTTTTTTATGCTGATGAATCTCGAGAAACAGGTAGCTCAGTCTGTTTATCACCAGAACAAGTTTCATTATTAGCCCTAAAACCAGAAATACTGAAACAAACCACTTGGCTAAATGATGGAAGTTGCCTTGATTGGAGTTCACTCTCTGGTGCAACTTATACGGGTGATCTTAGTACATTGACATTACATATTAGTATGCCTCAAGCCTATATTGAATATTCAGATGCAACATGGGAGCCCGCTTCACGTTGGGATGAAGGTATCTCTGGACTTATATTTGACTACAATATAAATGCTAAAACACATAGACCCCATAAGTCAGGAAATAATACATATTCGTTAAATAGTAATGGTGTTGCTGGTATTAACTTAGGTGTTTGGCGTGTTCGTGGTGATTGGCAAGGACGTTTAAACCATGATACAGGCTCTCAAGATGCTGTAAATACAGATTTTAAGTGGAGCCGATTTTATGCTTATCGTGCAATTTCCCAGCTAAAAGCTAAATTAACGTTGGGAGAAGTTTATTTAGAATCAGATCTATTTGATACATTTAGATTTATTGGTGCGGTATTAGGTTCTGACTTATCTATGTTACCACCCAATTTACGTGGGTATGCTCCAGAGGTTAATGGTGTCGCACAGACCAGTGCTCAAGTCATTATTTCGCAACAAGGACGAATTATTTATCAGACTCAAGTTGCCGCCGGACCTTTTAGCATTCAAGATTTAAGTAGTGCAGTTAGTGGTACTTTAGACGTTAGAGTTGAAGAGCAAGATGGACGTGTTCAAGAGTATCAAGTTAATACTGCAACAATCCCTTATCTCACTCGTCCTGGACAAGTGAGATATAAAGTCGGTTTTGGACGCCCAGCAGATATGGATCACCGAGTTAATGGGGATGTATTTGCCACTGGTGAGTTCTCATGGGGGGTAACAAACGGCTGGTCATTATTTGCAGGTAGTATTAATAGCCAAAATTATAATGCGTTTTCTGTTGGTTTTGGACGTGATTTACTTGTATTGGGTGCACTGTCATTTGATGTAACTCAATCTATTGCTAAGCTTTATAATGGTGGTGACAAGGATAAGTACCAAGGTCGTTCATATCGAATCAGTTATTCGAAAAGGTTTGATGATATAGATAGCCAAATACAATTTGCTGGATACCGTTTTTCTGAACGTGATTTTATGAGCATGTCTCAATTTTTTAGATGCTCAACAAAATAATGGTGTTCGGGATAATCACCAAAAAGAATTATATACCGTTACACTAAGTAAAAACTTTAGAGATTATCGACTTTCAACAGGTTTAAATTATCGTTACCAAACATATTGGAATCAGCCTGACCAAAACCGTTATGATTTCACTGCAATAAAATATTTTGATATCGGTAATTATAAAAATTTTATCTTTATCATTAAGTCTCTTTAAAAATAAAAGTAATTGGGGTAATGACCAAGGTGCTTATGTAAGTATGACCATGCCTTGGGGAACTGGTGGTAATTTAAGTTATAGTTCAAACATTGATAATGATAATAATATTTCAAATAGCGTTGGCTTCTTCAATCGCATTGATGACAACACTTCATATAGAATAAGTGCGGGTAATCAACGTAAAGGTGCTCTTGCTAATGCTTATATTTATCATGAAATGAATAATGCTAAGTTAAGTGCGACTGCAGATTATGTTCATAATCAATATACGGCATTTGGTTTGAATATGCAGGGTGGTTTGACTATGACAATGAATGGTGGGGCCATACATAGAAGTAGTTTACCTGGTGGTACACGTCTGTTAGTTGATACCGATGGTGTTGCAAATATCCCAGTTCAAGGATATAGCACTCCTGTCTATACAAATGCTTTCGGCAAGGCCGTCTTACCTGAAGTGAATAGTTATTATAAAAATAAAATTAAAATTGATATTAATAACCTTCCTGAGAATGCTGAGGTTAATGACAACGTATTATTAGCAACGTTGACTGAAGGTGCTATTGGTTATCGTAAATTTGAAGTTAATTCAGGTATGAAATTAATGGTTGTTATTAGATTAAGTGATGGAAGTTATCCTCCTTTTGCAGCTCAAATAACGAATTCAAAAAGATAGAAATACCGGCATCGTAGGTGAATTTGGTAATGCTTATATAACAGGTATTAATCCAAATGAATCAATGACTGTTAGCTGGGATGGAAATAAAAAATGCCAAATTAATTTCCCTGATAAAATAGAAAACAATGGCCAATCTTTAATACTAGTATGTTCCGATGTTATGGAATAAAAATTAATTCTAATAGAGCTGACGTTATGACTATTCTAAATAAAAATTTTTGTATCGGGTTATTATGTGTTATTTCCACGAGTGCACAAGCAGCACTTTCCTTAGACCGTACACGAGTGATATTTGAAGGAGATAAAAAATCTGTTTTCTTTAAATGTTGCAAATACAAGTGAAAAACTACCTTATCTTGCTCAAGCGTGGATAGAAAATGATAAGGGCGTTAAAATTCAGTCGCCATTTGTTGTTGTTCCTCCTGTACAGCGAGTTGAACCTGGAAAACCGACGCAAGTTAAAATAGAAGCTATTAATGTCTTACAAGCATTACCTCAAGACAGAGAAGTATATTTTATTTTAATCTAAGAGAGATCCCACCTAAGAGTGAAAAAGTTAATGTATTGCAACTAGCGTTACAAACTAAAATTAAGCTTTTCTATAGACCAGAAAAGTTAATTATGAGTGGAACGGATATTATTAATAATCCATGGCAAGAAAAAAGTAGTGCTACAAGAAAATGGTAGTAACTACACTGTTGAAAATCCAACTCCATATTATGTCACTATTGTTAATATGGCAAAGGATGAAAAAAGTAAAAACAGATCCTAATTTCAATCCAATCATGTTAGCGCCATTTGGTAAAGATACTATAAATGTTAATCCATCAGTATTAGGTTCTAAACCTGTGATTACGTATATTAATGATTATGGTGGACGTTCTCATGTATCTTTTTTCTTGTGTAAGCAAATAAATGCGCTGTAAAAAGAAAAAAGGCTAATGATGAAACTATCAAAATTTTATTTTGTATAAAGTTGTTGGATTAGTTGTTTTTTTCTTTATCTTTAAATGCAATGGCACAAAAAGATCCCAATCAAACGCTATTCCGACCATACACTAGTACTGAAGGTATTGATGGTGCTAAAGGGCAACTTTATGTTTATGGCTCTCTTGTTGAAAGTCCTTGCAAAATTGGCAATGACATCTAAATATCAAGAAATTGATTTAGGTATTATTGGTACTGCTGAACTTCAAAAATATTGGGAAAGTGGGTAAATCAATACCTTTTTCTATTGAACTAATAGATTGTATTAGAACACCTGCAAGTGCAACAAATAAAAAAGCTGGATACTTCTTTTTGGAGTCATATTCAACCATCTGTTAAAATAAAATTTTATGCCAAACAGTTCCTTTTTACCCTAATCTAGTTTCTGTTACTGGCGCAGAAGGTTTTGGTTTATCTATTCTTGATAAAGATAAGAAGACAATATCGTTGAATGAATATACGACACCTGAGATTTTGCAGCCTGGTCAAATATTTTGACTTACAATTTAGCGCCTGTACGAATCTCTCAAGATTTAAAAGCGAGCAACTATACAGCGATTATTTTACTTTTTTACTATCTTATGAATAGAGATATTTATTATGAAAATGATAAAAGAAATAATTTTAATAATATTTGTTCTTATTTTTTATACCTAATATTTTCCTATTCTGCTTCTTCAGGAATAAATCAGACCAGCATCTATATTCATGGTTCAATATTAAACGCGCCTTGTAAAATAAGAAATAAGATTATAGATGTAGAATTTGGCGAAATTATTGGCAAATATCTTTATATACACGATAGAACACGTAGTATCCCTTTTTCTATTGAATTAGATGATTGTAAAACTTATATAGCCAATTCTGTTATTGTTACTTTTACTGGGAAGCCTTCTTCCGGTGAGGGACTAGGTGGTTTTCTTGCATTGGATAGCAGTAGTGTCGCCTCTGGGGTAGGGGTTGGTATAGAAACAGATAGTGGAAAATTTTTACCCCTAAACCAAAGTACAAAGGCTATGGGCTTAATTAGTGGCTATAACGTTTTAGCTTTTAAAGCCTTTGTTAAAGGTGATGATAGAGTATTAAGAGATAAGTCACTCGGTTTTGGTGAGTTTTTGGCGACAGCGACATTCGTATTGGAATATCCATAAGGTCATATATTATGAGAAAGTTACTTGTATTTCTATTATTTTTTCCTATGCTATCTTTTGCTAACAATGCTTGGTATGTAAGTATTCCTAAATATAGAATTAATCCAAGTGCTCCAGAAACTAAACAGTTCGAATATACTTCAGTTTTATATTTAAGTGAAGAAGGTTTAAAATCAAAAGAACCTTTAAATGCTAATTGTTCGAGAGGGTGTTGGGTAGGCGTAAACACGCAGACTTTATCTCGTGGTCCTGGTGATGAGCGTTATCTAGATCCAGAACAAGAAAATATTTATTTTAGAGGTAGAACTGTTGGTGACGCTTTAACAGCAATATATGAGCGTTTGGGTTCCTACTATTATGTAAACCAAGCAACAGCACCAAATAGAATAGGTGAAGGTATCGTGTGGTGTGGAGCAATTGGTATATCTACATCAGGTGCTGATATGTCATATAAAATAATGTCAGGGGGCGAGTGCAGTAGTCTACCTAATCCGCCTGATGTAGAATGTTCTTTAGAAACCGCTGGTATTGATTTGGATCACCGCGAACTCGTTGCAGATGAAGCTGAAGGAAATACGGTGTCTGGTGATTTTATCATTCGTTGCAACCAAAATGCTCAGATGTATTTATCGTTAATGAGTCCTAATGAAGAAAATAGTAATCCTAATATAGGTACTAGAGTAAGATTAAAAGAAAATGAACTATATAGCTTACTCACTATTAATGATAAACCCGCTGTAAATAGGACTCTGTTCAATCTATCTGCTAAGGATAACAGATTTACGGTTACATCTACTCTTTTCACTCCTACAGGTCAAGTAGAGCCTGGACCATTCTCAGCTTTTGCTTATGTTATTATGTCGTATGTATAAAATTTTATACATGCATCTCGAGTGAGTTGTTGTGTAAAAGTGGTTTGTTTAAACTTTTATACAAAACTCACTTTTTAAAGACCGACCTTTTTATCTGATATACCGCATATTTTTTATTTCTCACTATCAACAGATCTCCCATACTGATAGAACAAAAAGGAAAAAGCTCACTCTACTATCTCGAGCAAAGTGAGCTTATTTTACTATACGATATTGAGTGACTAATTTGACTTATTAGTTTTGTTCTTTAACCTTAAAGATTGATACTTTATCTGTTAAGTTTTGTGCTTTCTCATCTAAAATCATTGTCGAAGTTGCACCTTGTTCAACTAATGCCGCATTTTGCTGAACAACAGAATCCATTTGGTTAATGGCTACTGCGATCTGTTCAATACCCACTTTTTGCTCTTCTGATGCAATACTAATACCCTGCATAATATCGCTGACTTTAGTAATAGAAGAAACGATCTCTTGCATATGTTCCCCCGTTTTATTAACCAACTCTCTACCATGCGCAACATCCGCAACAGATTCTCTGATAATTTGGTTAATTTCACGCGCCGCATCTGCACTTCTTGCAGCTAGATTTCTCACTTCTGTTGCAACAACCGTAAATCCACGGCCTTGCTCACCTGCACGCGCCGCTTCAACGGCTGCATTTAACGCCAGAATATTCGTTTGGCTTGCGATGTTATTAACCACATCATTGATTTCAGCAACTTTTAATGTTCCTATCTCGATTTTCTTCATCGAGTTAATTGCATCATTCATAATGTTAGAACCATCAATCGCTAAATCGCGTGTCTCTGCAGTAATGGAGTTTGCTAAAATCGCATTATCAGTATTATTCACCACTGCTATTTTTATCTCTTCCATACTTGCGGCTGTTTGTTGCAGAGCACTTGCTTGCTCCTCTGTACGAGAAGAGAGATCTTGGTTACCAGAAGCAATTTCTGCTGAACCTTTTTTGATCTCTAGTGCTTCTTCTTTAACAAGTTGAATCGTTGATGTTAGCGCCGTTTGCATATCCCCCACATTAGAGAATAAAGTGCCAAACTCATCATTTCGTTTCTTAGGCAGTGTGAAACTTAAATCACCCTCTCCCACTTTCTGCAAAATAGCTGACAGCGTATTCAAATTAAAGATAAACGTTTTATTTACCCAGCGAATGACAATATAAAGAAGCACCAGAATGATCCCCAACGCAATGATAGTCGTATAAAGTGACAACTGCACCATCCAAGCTTGCTGTGCTTTAATATCATCATTTACACCTTTAGTGATGATAAGATATTCATCAAAAAGATCAGATAACCGATTGAAGTCACTGGAAAGGTTTGATTCTGTATAATCTAGCGTATCAATAGGTGCAATAAGTTCATCTAGAAGATAATAGAATAATACGGATAGTTGTTCTGAATTACGTTGAGCATCAGGGCTTATCTTCTTCACACCGACCCAATGTGTAATCGTTGCTTTTGATTTTTCTGCAAGCTCTTTCGCTTCAGCAACCAGTGATTTAATTGTTTCTTGCTTGTTCTCATCCGTCATCGTTTTCAACAACATGAGGTAGTTAACGTGAGAACGAATCGTCGCTAATTCATACCTTGCTTCTTGAACACTATTCAATCTGGTATTCAAGGAATCCAATGATGCGAAGTTTTCTTGCATTCTATAAATAAAAAAAACGACGACAATACAGATGATAATAAAGAAAAATGGCTAACAGTATGATAGAACCTACTTTAGCTGATCTTTCAATACTCATGAAATAATCTACCCCGGCAATAAAATAATACAAATGTACTCATTTATCGGCACGAAATAGATTTTATTTACTTATTAATCAGAATTATCGATACAAACACTTATTACAATTCTCAATCAATGATGCTAATTAGTTTTTTACTCTATTTTCAAACTCTTAATGCAGATCATATACCATAATGAAATAGTATTTCAGTGTTATTAATTGGCTTGTTGCGAGGGGTTGATTTTGATTAAAAAGAAAAATGGGTAAAAAATTTAAGTTCACCACAACACAATAAACACGGTTT
>NZ_MIIZ01000489.1:0-210 GCF_001743005.1 Shigella sp. FC1967
CGCATAGATTGCCATTGCGTTAAACCTAATGCCAAAGAAGCATATTTTTGCCCTTGTTTAACGCCTTGAATACCCGCTCTTAGCTCTTCAGCGATAAAAAGGTGTGGAATAAAAAGGTTAGACCCACAATACCCGCCAGAAATTCAAAGGAAGGCCAAGACAGTGTAAGTCCTAAAAATGAAACTTCATGAGGCGTATTTAGCCACATCA
>NZ_MIIZ01000490.1:0-210 GCF_001743005.1 Shigella sp. FC1967
AACAAAAAGCCACTTGCTAAGAAGTGGCTTAATGCGCTGATTTAATAGCTAAATTTGGTGGCCCCTACTGGACTTGAACCAGTGACCAATCGATTATGATTTGTCCATAGAAACAAAAAGCCACTTGCTAAGAAGTGGCTTAATGCGCTGATTTAATAGCTAAATTTGGTGGCCCCTACTGGACTTGAACCAGTGACCAATCGATTATGA
>NZ_MIIZ01000491.1:0-210 GCF_001743005.1 Shigella sp. FC1967
GTTGCTTACCCGCCAAAACTGGCGGTCAGTGTGATGGTCAACAATCTGAAATCAGTATCGTCGCGCCTGCTGCGCCAGCAAAACACACATTTTACGGACACAAAGTAAAACGGGACTTTTGTGGTCAAGGTCGTACTTTGTCTGTAGCACCGGAGGGGCAACGTTGAAACACTCAGAGCCTACGTTCAGAGCCAGTCAACGCTTGATTGA
>NZ_MIIZ01000492.1:0-209 GCF_001743005.1 Shigella sp. FC1967
AATACTAAATCAGACAAAAGGTGTCGCGCCTGTTGTCACAATGCTAGAAAAAAGGGGTTCGTGTAGGTTTAGGCACTGATGGCCCAATGTCAAGTAATAATATAAGCGCAAATACTAAATCAGACAAAAGGTGTCGCGCCTGTTGTCACAATGCTAGAAAAAAGGGGTTCGTGTAGGTTTAGGCACTGATGGCCCAATGTCAAGTAATA
>NZ_MIIZ01000493.1:0-209 GCF_001743005.1 Shigella sp. FC1967
GCATGGTTTTATCACAAAGCTGGAATATAAAGCCGCAGAAAAAGGCGTCCATCTGGTAAAACTGGATCAATGGTTTGCCAGTTCGAAAACCTGTCATTGTTGCGGTCATAAAAATGTCAGAAATGCCACTACATAAGCGTATCTGGCAATGCCCTGAATGTGGAGTTGAACATGACCGAGATATCAATGCGTCAATCAATATCCGACAC
>NZ_MIIZ01000494.1:0-208 GCF_001743005.1 Shigella sp. FC1967
ATATATCCCATTTTTAAATCCGTTTCTATTTTTTGTTTTAGATCCAAAAAGTTGTTTTATAGCGCTCTTTGGTCATTTCCTCGGGGATACTTTTCTCTCAATGCTTGGAATATATCCCATTTTTAAATCCGTTTCTATTTTTTGTTTTAGATCCAAAAAGTTGTTTTATAGCGCTCTTTGGTCATTTCCTCGGGGATACTTTTCTCTC
>NZ_MIIZ01000495.1:0-208 GCF_001743005.1 Shigella sp. FC1967
GCAGATAATCTGATGCAAGAAGCAGACAATAAAATTGATCAGCTAAAAGGTGATGACATCAAAAACCAGCGATGATGTAAAACAACAAGCTCAAGAGACTGAAAATAAAGCAGATAATCTGATGCAAGAAGCAGACAATAAAATTGATCAGCTAAAAGGTGATGACATCAAAAACCAGCGATGATGTAAAACAACAAGCTCAAGAGAC
>NZ_MIIZ01000496.1:0-208 GCF_001743005.1 Shigella sp. FC1967
AATAATGACATTTTACTACATCACAAACTATCAATGGTTCTAGTGAGCAATATATCCCTGTTATGGTAAATGAAGACGATAATAGAATTAGAATAGATGTTCACAAGTTAATAATGACATTTTACTACATCACAAACTATCAATGGTTCTAGTGAGCAATATATCCCTGTTATGGTAAATGAAGACGATAATAGAATTAGAATAGATG
>NZ_MIIZ01000497.1:0-208 GCF_001743005.1 Shigella sp. FC1967
GGAATTAGCACACAAACTTGATCATGAGCCCAAGTGTTGAGGAAATTGCACAAACACTAGATAAACCCGTTGAAGATGTGAGTAAGATGCTACGTTTAAGAACGGCAAGGGAATTAGCACACAAACTTGATCATGAGCCCAAGTGTTGAGGAAATTGCACAAACACTAGATAAACCCGTTGAAGATGTGAGTAAGATGCTACGTTTAA
>NZ_MIIZ01000498.1:0-208 GCF_001743005.1 Shigella sp. FC1967
ACTTCCGCAGATAAAATAGTGACCGTTTTTACTGGTACATTTTGGTAAGGTCCAATATTACGAGTTTGGAGCTTGTGAAATTTTATCGACTACATCCATTCCTTTCACAACTTCCGCAGATAAAATAGTGACCGTTTTTACTGGTACATTTTGGTAAGGTCCAATATTACGAGTTTGGAGCTTGTGAAATTTTATCGACTACATCCAT
>NZ_MIIZ01000499.1:0-8951 GCF_001743005.1 Shigella sp. FC1967
AAACGTTTTTCTAATATCACTGATTTTCATTATGAGTCATAACAATATCCCTTTGTTAATTTTAGATGAATAAAACGTAGAAAGCGCATTATCAAAAGAGAGCAGCATCTCCTTTGAGTAACCAATAACCATGTACCAAGGTGCAATAATTTTTTCCAGATAAATACTAAATTTAATCAACTCTAATGCATTGTTGATTTTATTAAAATGCGTTATTGATGCTTCTATTTCTGTTAAGATGGCTTGCCATACATATTCAATATGCTCTAACGCCAGATTTGAATCTTCAATAAACTGTTCTATTTCTGATAATTCAATATAAAGTGTATTTAAATGCAAAGATAAACCTGCATAGATGTCGATATCAGCATTGATTTTTTTCACTTTTTGAATAAGTGAATTTCTCTTTTTACGTATAACTTCAGCTTTTGCTCCGAATATTCCCCCTGTGATAATAACACCAATAATACCCATTGCGAGTCCGGTAAACGCTAGGCCTACATAGTGTTTATATTCATCTTTGAGCATCGCGATTTCTTCAAGCAGTAAATCGCGTTCTTCAATAAGTGAATGACTATTATCAGTATAAGATTCATTAATAAATCTTTTTTTTATTAAGAATATCATGGTAAATAGAATTGTGAGTGACATTTTGAGTATCTTTCCCTCCTATAATTTTACTTCGAAAAGTAGATAAACTATCTTTTTAGCTTAATCGTCTTATCACGTTCATTTTCAATATCCTCTTTCATACTTTCTAATATATGAATAAGTTGTGTTGCAACTTCTTTATCTTGAGATTTATATTGAATGTTTTCTAATTCTTGTTCAGAAAGTTCATTAATAACAGTAGATATTTTTGTTAATAAAGACATTTGATTAATAAATGAAATAATATTTTCACCCGTAGATGTGATTTCTCTACCGATTATTTCTAAATCAATTGCTTGTTGCTTAATTGCATATTCTATTTTATTCCACTCAAAAGCATGATCGCGGATCCGAGTAAAAAGAGAAAGAATATTATCAGGTGAAAGTTGTTGTACACTTATTTCACTGTAATGAATAAAGTTGATGACATCTTTCTATTTTGTAAGGGAGGGAGAGTGCTTTATTAATATAAGCTTTTATCTTAATTAAATCATGAGAAGTTACAATACCGGGTAATCGACCATCTTCAATATCTATACCTAATATTAATCCCAAAGCAACCTTTGGAATATCGGAGGTCTCAATGATTTTATCGACGTGTTCAAAGGTGGTTGTATCCATATAACCTCACTTATGTATAATAAATTTTTATCTTTACCACTTTATCTCATAAAGGTTTGTGGTTATTTCAGAAGTGCGAGTTAATGCTTCTACTTTGTAACATGAAAAATACAAAACTTTGATAAATGACAAAGGTTATAATTAATCAACCCTTTGATAATTTGTATAGAGACGTATAATCTTCCTTTTAATTAGTTGTGGGTATTTGGAGTGGAAAAGGTTAATCCTGTGTTTTTCGACACTGTACGAAAAAGTTAAAAATATAAATCTGACAGCACAAGGTAATCTTTTACATTTGAAAGTCACCTTGCCATCAGAAGTTTCATTTTTCCTTGCTCTCGTGGCTTGCTGCTCAGGTATATTATCCGCAATTTTTATTGGCAGCATCGTGATGAACATGAAGAAGTGGCTGCGTGTGGGCAATTGCGCTGTTTTAACCATATTCAAGATGCTTGCCAATTCTTAGATTTGCATCATTGTGATGTAAATAGTGATGATGTGCGTATTTGGGGTTTAAATGCGTGGGATACCATTATTCCGGGTCGTATAGATGAAATAAAAGGGGATGATGCCTACCTTTTTTTACCTCGCATTGAGATCCGACGCCACCAGCAACAGTTTTCTGTTCATCTAAATATGTTGGATGAAGGTGATAAGCAAAATACATTAGAGTTTTTACAAACATTAAATCAAGCCGTAGAAATTAACCCACTTTCTGTTTCTGTGACCCATGTTAATCATTCTTTAACGAAAGAGCAGTGGACTCACTATCTTAATATTGCCTTAGATGAGATTAGCCAAGGTTTATTTGAAAAAGTTGTCCCCGCAAGAGCGACGTGCTTAACATTGGATAACCCGCTTAAAGCGATCCAGTTTATGAAAGCGAGTCGTGATGTTAATCATCATTGTTATCACTATATGCTGGCGTTTTCACCTTCAGATGCATTTATGGGATCTACCCCAGAAAGATTATATAAACGTGATGCGTTGATGCTTTATACCGAAGCATTAGCGGGTACTGTGGCAAGCTCTGATAACGAACAACAAGCCACTCAATTTGCAGATTGGTTGATGAATGATAAAAAGAATCAACATGAAAATCTGGTTGTGGTCGATGATATTTGTCAACGATTACAAGGCGGAGTAGAAGGTATCGATGTTTCACCCGCAGATGTTATTCGGTTGCGTAAAGTACAACATCTTCGTCGCTATATACATGGTAAATTAATTTATTCGAATGATATTGATTGCTTAAAACGATTGCAGCCAACGGCCGCCGTATGTGGATTACCAAGAAGTGTTGCTCGTGCTTTTATTCGTCAGCATGAACCTTTTGAACGTCGCTGGTATGCGGGTTCTGCGGGATATTTATCTCTTCCTCATGCAGAGTTTGCTGTTAGTTTACGTTGTGGTGAGTTACATGATGATGCTTTAACTTTATACGCTGGTGCTGGTGTTGTTGCCGGATCTGATCCCCTGCAAGAGTGGACTGAAATTGAAAATAAAGCGGCTGGTCTACGAACATTGTTGGAAAAATAGCGTTAATTTTTTACAGATAACATCAGCGTAATAATCAAATTTTGATGAGTCGTTTTTTAAAGCTAATAATTTAGTGCTACTCTTCAAATAACAACTGCGAGTTGTTAACTAATTGATGCTATTCTTTAGAGCAGTAGTGCTATTTATTCCTATTTTTAACTATAAAAAGAGCTTATTGAAAATAGAGTGGATGATTAGCCTAAATAATGCACTTTTTAAGTGTTTTCTTTAACGATTTATTTAACGAAAACTTCTGTTCATTGAACTAGGCTAAGGAAAAGTATTTAGGAACAGATATTATAATAGCAATTGCAGGTTTTCGTTGTTGGGATGATCAATGTCTAATAGTTCGTTTAATCGCCAATGGGCTAAAGTTATACTCGAAACTTTGACTCGTCATGGCTTACGCCATATCTGTATCGCACCTGGATCTCGTTCTACCCCTTTAACACTTGCGGCGGCTGCCAATCAAAAATTGGTTTGCCATACGCATTTTGATGAGCGTGGACTAGGGCATTTAGCTTTAGGGCTTGCAAAAGCAACTAAAGAGCCGGTTGCTGTGATTGTGACATCGGGAACTGCCGTTGCCAATTTATACCCAGCGTTGATTGAAGCGGGATTAACCGGTGAACGTGTTGTCTTTTTAACTGCGGATAGACCACCTGAATTAATTGATTGTGGTGCAAACCAAGCTATCCGTCAGCAAGGTATTTTTGCAACGCATCCTTCGCAAACGCTCTCCTTACCAAGACCAACAGCAGATATTTCTGCGAGCTGGTTAGTTTCTACCCTCGATAATGCCATGAATACATTGGTTCATGGTGCATTACACGTCAATTGTCCTTTTGCAGAACCTTTATATGGTGATGATATTGAGACATCGATGCCATGGACTGAAGCTTTAGGCGATTGGTGGCAAAGTGATAAACCGTGGCTACAAGAAACACTTTTTACTTCTGTTACTATGCACCCTCAATGGAATGTATTACGTCAGAAAAAAGGAGTCGTTATAGCAGGGCGTATTCGTCCAGAAGAGGGGGTTGAAGTTGCAAAATGGGCTTCGCAATTAGGTTGGCCTTTATTGGGGGATGTGTTATCTCAAACAGGGCAACCTCTACCTTGTGCTGATTTATGGTTGAATAACCCGCAAATAAAATCAGAATTAAATAAAGCGGAAATCGTGGTTCAATTTGGTTCAAGTTTAACGGGTAAACGTTTATTACAATGGCAAGTAGGATGCTCCCCAGAAAGGTATTGGATTATTGATCCTATTCCTGGGCGTTTAGATCCTGGTCATCATCAAGGTGAGAAATTTACATTATCACCTATGCAGTGGTTAACAGCACATCCTGCGATCGATAATTCACCGTGGACTAATGCATTAGCTAATATAGCCAAACAAACCTATCAGAAAGTCAGTGAAATAACCGATTACTTTGGTGAAGCACAGGTTGCACACCAATTAGATAAATTACTTCCTAATAATGGGCAATTATTTGTTGGCAATAGTCTGATAGTACGATTAATCGATGCATTTGCTCAGCTACCGCAAGGTTATCCTGTGATGAGCAATCGAGGCGCGAGTGGTATTGATGGATTAATTTCAACATCTGCGGGCGTTCATCGCGCAACAGAAAAGCCAACATTAACAATATTAGGTGATTTATCGGCACTGTATGATTTAAATAGTTTAGCGTTGCATCAACAAGTTTATGCGCCTAATGTTATTATCGTTGTGAATAATAATGGTGGGCAAATATTTTCAATGCTACCCACGCCAGAGGCTGAGCGAGAGCGCTTTTACTGTATGCCTCATTCACTAAATTTCAAACATGCTGCTGCCATGTTTGGCTTGCATTATGTATCACCAACAAGTTGGGATGCACTATTAGTTACTGTTCAGAAATGCTGGGCAGGGGCGCCAACAACCACATTAATTGAATTAATTGTTGATGATACTGAGGGTGCAAAAACATTAAATCAACTGGTAAAACAGGTAACATCTCATGACTTTAGCATGTCAGCGATATAATACCCATAATGAAGGACCTTGGTTAGTTTGGTTACATGGGCTATTAGGTGAAGGTTGTGAATGGGAGCCAGTTATTCAGGCTTGTCATGAATATCCCTCACTTGTGATTGATTTGCCTCGTCATGGTGGTTCTGCTTCTATCAGCGCGAAAAGTTTTGTTGAAGTTAGTCAGTTACTGACAGATACACTTAAAGAGCAAGGTATTGACCACTATTGGTTAATTGGCTACTCGTTAGGTGGCAGAATTTCGATGTATCACGCGTGTTTTGGTGATACTACGGGATTAATGGGGCTGATTGTAGAAGGTGGAAACCCGGGTTTATATGATGTAACGGAAAGACAACGTCGTATTGTTCATGATAAACATTGGGCTGAGCGTTTTCGTAATGAACCTATCAGTGACGTATTGATACAGTGGTATCAACAACCCGTCTTTGCCGATTTAAGTGAAGAAAAACGCCAGTTACTCGTTGAAAAACGTCGTCGTAACGCGGGTTTTTGTATTGCAGAAAGTTTAGAAACGCTTTCTTTAGGTCATCAGCCTTGGCTTGTCACAGAGTTACAGCAACTCACATTGCCGTTTATTTGGCTTTGTGGTGAAAAAGATAATAAATTTCAAGCGATAGCGCAGCAATATTCGCTGCCATTAACGACTATCCCGCATGCTGGCCATAATGCCCATCAGGCACAGCCTGTTGCTTATGCCGCGGTGATAAATCATGTTTTATCCCTCTTTGGTTAAAGGAACCTAATTATGCTTTACCCGAGCGAAGAAAAATTATATGCACCGATTGAATGGCTGGATTGTTCTGAAGGTTTTGAAGATATCCTCTATCATAAATCAGTCGATGGCATTGCAAAAATTACGATTAACCGCCCGCAAGTGCGTAATGCTTTCCGTCCTTTGACAGTGAAAGAGATGATCCAAGCATTAGCTGATGCACGTTATGATGACACAATTGGTACGATCATTTTAACGGGCGCGGGTGAAAAAGCATTCTGTGCTGGCGGTGACCAAAAAATTCGTGGCGACTACGGCGGATATCGCGATGATAGCGGTACACACCACTTAAACGTATTGGATTTCCAACGTCAAATTCGTACTTGTCCAAAACCTGTTGTCGCAATGGTTGCGGGTTATTCTATCGGTGGTGGTCATGTACTTCATATGATGTGCGATTTAACTATCGCTGCTGAAAACGCTATTTTTGGTCAAACAGGGCCTAAAGTCGGTTCTTTCGATGGCGGTTGGGGGGCTTCTTATATGGCGCGTATTGTTGGTCAAAAGAAAGCCCGCGAAATCTGGTTCTTATGCCGTCAATATGATGCAAAAGAAGCATTAGAAATGGGCTTGGTAAATACTGTTGTTCCTTATGCCGATCTTGAAAAAGAAACGGTACGCTGGTGTCGTGAGATGTTGGAAAACAGCCCAATGGCTTTACGTTGTTTGAAAGCGGCATTAAATGCAGATTGTGATGGTCAAGCGGGTCTTCAAGAATTAGCGGGTAATGCAACGATGTTATTCTATATGACAGAAGAAGGCCAAGAAGGTCGCAACGCCTTTAATGAAAAACGTCAACCTGATTTCACTCGATTTAAACGTAACCCATAATGCGAAACGCCAAACTCTATTCATTCAGCCTACCTGTAGATGCAGGCGTTGTTCTGCGCTATCAAAGGCTAAAAACGCGTGATGGTTTTCTTGTCTGTGTAGAGCAAAATGGCAAACAAGGATGGGGTGAGATTTCACCTCTTCCCGAGTTTAGCCGTGAAACTTTAGAACAAGCACAAGAAGCTGCACAATCTTGGTTAACAGCTTGGTGTGCAGGTGAAAATCCTGTTCATAGTGAACTACCAAGCGTGGCTTTTGGTATTAGCTGTGCATTAGCGGAGCTTGATGATACGTTGCCTCAAGACGCAAATTATCGTACTGCACCTTTATGTAATGGTGATCCGGATGACTTGATTTTAAGCCTTAATGATATGGAAGGTGAAAAGGTCGCTAAAATCAAGGTAGGCTTATATGAAGCTGTGCGTGATGGAATAGTGGTTAATCTGTTATTAGAAGCTATTCCTGATTTAAAACTTAGACTTGATGCGAATCGAAGCTGGACACCGACAAAAGCCGAAGGCTTTGCGAAGTATGTTAATCCGCAATGGCGCTCACGCATTGCGTTTTTAGAAGAACCTTGTAAAACGCCTGAAGAGTCACTGGCTTTTTCTCAAGCGACGGGTATTAATATCGCTTGGGATGAAACTGTACGTGATGACGGTTTTGAAGTAAAAGCGCAATCTGGTGTCACAACGATTGTTATCAAACCTACACTAGTCGGAAGTCTTGAACGCTGTCAACTGCTTGTTAAACAAGCGCATGCGCTAGGGTTAGATGCTATTATCAGTTCGAGTATTGAAAGTAGTTTCGGGCTCACTCAATTAGCAAGAATTGCACAATGGTTAACGCCTAATAGCATTCCAGGGCTTGATACTGTTGATTTAATTAAACAACAACTTATTCGTCCTTGGCCAAATGTAGATATTCCACTTATCTCTCTTGAACAGCTAGAGACAGTATGGCAACAGTAGTTCCCTTTACACAATGGCCGTGGCATCACTGGGCACAATTATACCCAAATGAAACGGCCATTATTTCAGGTTCCTCACCTATTACATGGCAGCAACTTAGTTGTCATATTAATTACTTAGCTGACAATTTTGCAAAACAAGGTGTTGATTCGCAAAGTACCGTGCTGTTGCGTGGAAAAAATCACCTCAATCTTGTTTTTGCACTACTCGCCGTTTTTCAATGTGGTGCTAAGGTTTTACCTTTAAATCCACAACTTCCAAAATCTTTACTTGATGAACTATTGCCTCACTTATGTATTGATTTTTATGCTGATTTGAGTAGTTCACCGCTAGATTTTAAAGGAACCTTGCTTGATCTTAGTGGTATTGAGCGAGATAACACCTCACGTCAATATAAAACACAAAGAGTCAATGATCTCCTATGGGATCCGTCTCGTATGGCAACACTTATTTTGACATCAGGCTCATCAGGTTTGCCCAAAGCCGCAGTCCATACCTTTGATGCCCATCTTTGTAGTGCAATAGGTGTTTTGTCATTAATGCCGTTGGAAAAAGGGGATAGCTGGCTACTTTCTTTGCCTCTATTTCATGTTTCAGGGCAAGGCATACTTTGGCGCTGGTTATTACGAGGAGCAACGCTGGTGGTGCGTGAAATGCACCCATTTGAAGAGGCTTTACAAGGTTGTACTCATGCCTCTTTAGTTCCTACACAATTATGGCGCTTCTTACAAAATAGAGCGCAACACAATCATCAACAACCGATGACCTTAAAATCTGTTTTACTAGGGGGCGCGATGATCCCTATTGAGCTAACGCAAGAAGCAGAACATTGGGGGATCCAATGCTGGTGTGGGTATGGTATGACGGAAATGGCATCGACCGTTTGCGCAAAGCGTGCTGATGGTAAAGCTGGAGTAGGGCTTCCATTAAAAGGCAAGAAGGTTCGGTTAGTGGATGATGAACTCCAGATAATGTCTGACAGTGTTGCTTTAGGTTATTGGTTTGATGGTAAATTAAAACCGCTATCACTCACGACTGATGGATGGTATTCAACGCGAGATAAAGGCGGTTTTATTGCTGATGAATGGCGTGTTTTAGGTCGTTTGGATAATCTCTTTTTTAGTGCAGGAGAAGGGATCCAACCCGAAGATATTGAAAAAATTCTTAATACACATTCAGGGGTTAGCCAATCTTTTGTTGTCCCTATTGATGATGCAGAATTTGGACAACGCCCCGTTGCCGTTGTCGATGCTGATATTGAAATAATCAATCAATTACCGCAGTGGTATCACTCCCGATTAGCGGGGTTTCAACGACCCGTTGCTTGCCTACAACTCCCTGAAAGCCTTAAAAATGGGGGAATTAAAATTTCCCGTAAGCAAGTCCAAGAGTGGGTAAAGGGCAAATGATCCTTAATTATATATAATTGTTATTATTTAATATTAAACGCTTATTTTACTTTATTATGATATTGATGTGATGTTCTTATGAGTAAAACAGATTATATTTTACGTTCCCTTTCAAA
>NZ_MIIZ01000500.1:0-208 GCF_001743005.1 Shigella sp. FC1967
GGGTTTTTCACCCGCATTATCGTTACTTATGTCAGCATTCGCACTTCTGATACCTCCAGCATACCTCACAGTACACCTTCGCAGGCTTACAGAACGCTCCCCTACCCAACAACACATAAGTGTCGCTGCCGCAGCTTCGGTGCATGGTTTAGCCCCGTTACATCTTCCGCGCGGCCGACTCGACCAGTCGAGCTATTACGCTTTCTTT
>NZ_MIIZ01000501.1:0-207 GCF_001743005.1 Shigella sp. FC1967
GTTTTCTGTCTATAAATGATGTGCTTGATGAATTGAAATCAAGTAATGAAAATAGAGAACGTCAATTGACAGACTTATCTAAACACTGTGGAGTGCATACAAAAACCTGTTTTCTGTCTATAAATGATGTGCTTGATGAATTGAAATCAAGTAATGAAAATAGAGAACGTCAATTGACAGACTTATCTAAACACTGTGGAGTGCATA
>NZ_MIIZ01000502.1:0-207 GCF_001743005.1 Shigella sp. FC1967
ACTTGGTTTTGGATCGATGATACCCTTGGTTACGTTTACAAGGTAAAACCATTAGCAATTCATTAAAGATAGGAACGTTAATCGGCGTATTATTGGTACCGCGTTGTTACTTGGTTTTGGATCGATGATACCCTTGGTTACGTTTACAAGGTAAAACCATTAGCAATTCATTAAAGATAGGAACGTTAATCGGCGTATTATTGGTAC
>NZ_MIIZ01000503.1:0-207 GCF_001743005.1 Shigella sp. FC1967
CATTTCATATTAGTGAGTATTGCTAATAGTGGCTAAAGCCATAATAAAAACCGCCAAATAAGCGGGTTTAGTTTAATCATCAAGAATGATCTAATTACAATACATCAACATTTCATATTAGTGAGTATTGCTAATAGTGGCTAAAGCCATAATAAAAACCGCCAAATAAGCGGGTTTAGTTTAATCATCAAGAATGATCTAATTACA
>NZ_MIIZ01000504.1:0-207 GCF_001743005.1 Shigella sp. FC1967
CTTATTATTCTATTTTCCGTTTCTTAATTCGTGAAGCTAAACCTAAAAACGCCAGGCCGAGAAGTAGAAGATAAAAACGCGAAAACAAGCTGATAAAAGTGCAATGGGCTTATTATTCTATTTTCCGTTTCTTAATTCGTGAAGCTAAACCTAAAAACGCCAGGCCGAGAAGTAGAAGATAAAAACGCGAAAACAAGCTGATAAAAG
>NZ_MIIZ01000505.1:0-207 GCF_001743005.1 Shigella sp. FC1967
CTTGAAGCAAAAATTGCTGGTATAACACCCGCCATATTTACTTTAAGTGGTAGATGTGTACTTTGTGCCGCGTATATTCTACGCCCTTGTTGACGTTTTGCATAGTTAACAACGATACGACGTTGTCCCCTTTCAACAAAAACAACAAAGAAAGTAACCGCGAACACCAATACTGCAACCAACAATAACAGGAGGAAGTGCAGTTCG
>NZ_MIIZ01000506.1:0-207 GCF_001743005.1 Shigella sp. FC1967
ATATTACAGATATCGAATTTGCTGAAGAAATTAACTCAGAACTAGGGATGAACTTAAGTTTTGAGCAATTTGCTGAAGGGTGGCAGGCTATTTTTATCGAACGCGGTAATATTACAGATATCGAATTTGCTGAAGAAATTAACTCAGAACTAGGGATGAACTTAAGTTTTGAGCAATTTGCTGAAGGGTGGCAGGCTATTTTTATCG
>NZ_MIIZ01000507.1:0-207 GCF_001743005.1 Shigella sp. FC1967
TTCACTTTATCTTTTTCCGCTGCTTCGCGCTTAGCTAATTCCGCTGCTTCACGTTTTGCTTCTTCAGCTTCACGTTTCGCTTTTTTCTTCGGCGTCTTTTCTTTGCCTTTTTCAGCTTCACGTTTTTGCTTTTTTCTTCAGCTTCGCGCTGTGCTTTCTCTTGTGCTTCGCGCTGGGGCTTTTTTCTTCTGCTTCGCGATGCGCCTT
>NZ_MIIZ01000508.1:0-206 GCF_001743005.1 Shigella sp. FC1967
TTATCTTAAACGCCATAATATCGTTGCTATTGCGGATATTGATACACGTAAGTTAACGCGTTTGTTGAGAGAAAAAGGCGCACAAAACGGTTGTATCATCGCCGGCGAACATCCTGATACCCAACTTGCACTCGAAAAAGCCAAAGCCTTTCCCGGCTTAAAAGGGATGGATTTAGCCAAAACAGTCACTGCCAAACAGCCTTACC
>NZ_MIIZ01000509.1:0-206 GCF_001743005.1 Shigella sp. FC1967
CGAAAATCAAAAGGCAACAAGTCTTTTTTAACTTGTCTTCAGTATGAGAGGAGGTTTAACAATCATCGTCGTTAGCTATTATATTGACAGTGGCTGTCGCCCCAACCCGAAAATCAAAAGGCAACAAGTCTTTTTTAACTTGTCTTCAGTATGAGAGGAGGTTTAACAATCATCGTCGTTAGCTATTATATTGACAGTGGCTGTCG
>NZ_MIIZ01000510.1:0-8912 GCF_001743005.1 Shigella sp. FC1967
TGTTATCAGTAACATTTATAAGGTTGCTGATTTGTTTTTATCTCTATGATTTTGTTCGTTTCAATAGTTATTTTTATTAATACTTAACGGGCATTTTTAGAGGCTATAATTATCTAACAATCAATTAACCTATTTAGCTAAACAAAAAAAATAAAACTTGTTTAGCTAAATGTTATTTTTTAATTGTTTAAATAAGTGAAAATAGGGTTAATAAATAGACTTTTTTGTAATTGAGATCACAATTAAATGCCCTTTATCTGTCTTTTTATTGCTATCTTGAATTGATTTTTATTTAATCAAGTTACTAGCTAAACCGTTTTAGTTTTCTCGATTAAACTAAATACTCGCTACATAAATAAAAAAGAATGACAGAGGCTATGATGAATATTGAAAAAAGTTGCTCACCAACTTGTGCCTTTATTAGGTGGTGCTGAAAATATTGCAAGTGCAGCACATTGCGCTACGCGTTTAAGACTTGTTCTTGTCGATGACTCAAAAGCAGACAAAGAAGCAATCAACAAATTAGAGGGAGTAAAAGGGTGTTTTAGTAATGCAGGGCAAATTCAGGTTATCTTCGGTACAGGATTAGTGAATAAAGTACATGCTGCATTTATTGCTGCCGCAGGTATTAGTGAATCAAGTAAATCTGAAGCCGCCAATATTGCAGCTAAAAAGCTCAATCCATTTCAACGAATAGCAAGACTGCTTTCTAATATCTTTGTGCCCATTATTCCAGCCATTGTGGCTTCAGGTCTATTAATGGGACTATTGGGGCTAATGAAAACGAATCAGTGGGTAAGCCCTGATAATGCACTTTATATCATGCTTGATATGTGTAGCTCCGCAGCATTTATTATTTTACCGATTTTAATTGGTTTTACTGCGGCAAAAGAGTTCGGTGGAAACCCTTATCTTGGTGCAACACTTGGGGGGATTTTAACGCATCCTGCATTAACTAATGCCTGGGGAGTTGCGGCGGGCTTTAATACCATGAATTTCTTTGGATTAGAAGTCGCGATGATTGGTTATCAAGGCACAGTTTTTCCGGTATTACTTGCCGTCTGGTTTATGAGCGTGTTAGAAAAACAATTACGTAAAGTTGTTCCTAATGCCCTTGATTTAATAATCACACCATTTTTAACCGTTATTATTTCGGGTTTTGTCGCATTATTGGTTATTGGTCCTGTCGGCCGTCTTTTAGGCGACGGTATTTCATTTATATTAAGTACACTGATTACAGAAACAGGTTGGATCGCAGGTGTTGTTTTTGGTGGACTCTATTCTGTTATTGTTATCACGGGTATTCATCATAGTTTTCATGCGGTTGAAGCTGGTTTATTAGGCAATCCAAATATTGGGGTTAATTTCTTATTGCCTATCTGGGCAATGGCTAATATTGCTCAAGGTGGTGCTTGTATGGCTGTTTGGTTTAAAACCAACGATGCGAAAATTAAAGCAATTACGATCCCATCGGGTTTCTCCGCTATGTTAGGCATCACTGAAGCGGCCATTTTCGGTATTAATTTACGTTATGGAAAACCTTTCATTGCAGCGTTGATTGGTGGTGCCGCTGGTGGAGCTTGGGTTGTAGGTTCTCATGTTTATATGACCGCCGTTGGTCTTACCGCTATTCCAGGGATCGCGATTGTACAAGCAGGTTCAATTATTAATTATATTGTTGGTTTAGTGATTGCATTTTTAACCGCTTTTATTCTTTCTCTGTTACTTAAATATAAAGTGGAGTCTGCATAAATGACAAAAAAGTGAAGGGTTATCCGCAATTTTACAAGCGGTTATGTGTAATAGCGCTAATGCCGTAAAAGATAAATACTATCCATGTTGGCATTTAGCACCAGTAACGGGATTATTAAATGATCCCAATGGATTTTGTTTCGATGGTGAGTATTATCACCTGTTTTATCAGTGGAACCCTTTGTCTTGTGAGCATAAAAATAAATGTTGGGGACACTGGCGTTCAAAGGATCTTATTACTTGGCAACATCAACCCATTGCTTTATTGCCTGATGAATTTTATGACAAAGATGGCTGTTATTCTGGCAGTGCAGTGATCAATGAAGGACAATTAACGCTCTGTTATACCGGGAATGTAAAATTTCAAGATGGCGCTCGTACAGCTTGGCAATGTTTAGCGGTAGAAAATAAGCAGGGTGGTTTTGATAAGTTAGGGCCCGTTTTAGGGCTTCCAGAAGGTTACAGTGGTCATGTTCGTGACCCTAAGGTTTGGCAATATAACGATATATGGTACATGGTGTTAGGTGCGCAAACTTTAGATAAACAGGGTAAAGTTTTACTCTATCGCGCCTCTCACTTATATCAATGGCAATTAGTCGGCGAGTTAGCAGGGAGTTATTTAGGCGGATTAGCTGATGCGGGTTATATGTGGGAATGCCCAGATCTCTTTGAGCTTAATGGACACTTTGTTTTATTAACTTGTCCTCAAGGTATCAAAAAAAGAACAACATCGTTTTTTAAATTCTCACTCTAGTGCTTATTTAATCGGGAGCTTTGATTATTCAACCTTACAATTTCAACATGGTGATTTAATTGAGCTTGATGCAGGATTTGAATTTTATGCGCCTCAAACGACATTAGCCAATGGCAGACGCCTATTATTTGGTTGGATGGGGGTTCCTGATGGAGAGGAAATGTATCAACCAACCATTGCTAATGGTTGGATACATCAAATGACTTGCCCCCGCGAATTACGGATAAAAGAAAATAAACTTTATCAACAGCCGGTAAAAGAATTACAGCAACTCAGACAAAATCCAGTCTATTGGCAAGGTTTGGCTAATGATGTACCAGACATTAACGAATTTTCAGTTGAACTTGAAGTCGAGCTATTTGGCTCTCTGACTATTTATTTTTCTGATACTCTTGCGTTAATCATTGAGAATAATCGCGCTGAGTTAAAACGTCGCAGTGTTAAAAACGGGGAGTGGCAATCACGTTTCTGGTTTGGTGATATAAAACATCTTCAAATATTATGTGATAACTCGAGTGTAGAAATTTTCTTTAATAATGGTGCGGGTGTGATGAGTAGCCGATTCTTCCCTTCAGAAAAACAGGCTATCCGTTTCTTGGGGAAAGACACCATCAACCTCACAACTTGGCAATTAAAGAATGCATTACCTAGTTAAAAACGATAAAACCGTTTACGTTCAGTAAACGTGACATTAAGTAGAATAATAGTGAAAAAACAAAAACGTATCACGATCACCGATATTGCAAAATTAGCAGGGGTTTCAAAAACAACGGCAAGTTTGGTATTAAATGGCCGAGGTAAAGAGATGCGCGTTTCTGATGAGACTATTGCGCGTATTACGTCCATTGCTGAACAATATCTGTATCAACCCAATATTCATGCCCGCTCTTTACGTGACAATCGTAGTTATGCATTGGGATTAGTTATTCCAGATATTACTAACTATGGGTTTGCTTCCGTAGCTTATGAGCTAGAAATATTATGTAGAGAAGCGGGTATACAATTACTCATTTCCTGCACTGATGAAAATGCCGCTCAAGAGACACTGGTAATCGAGCATCTATTATCACGACAGATAGATGGTCTGATTGTCGCTTCCTGTTTGCAAAGTGATGTAGAATATCAACGTTTGAGCCAACAAATTCCTGTTGTGTTATTTGATCGTTATTTTAAAGGAACAACACTACCTTTTGTTGTCACCGATTCAACAACCATGACACAACAACTTATTGCAGAGATTGCGTCAAAAAAAGGCATTGATGAATTTTACTTTTTAGGTGGACAATCAACGCTTTCACCCACCAACGATCGCCTTTTAGGTTTTACGCAAGGGCTTTCACAAGCGAATATCAATCTGGGATCAGAGTGGATCATACATGGGCATTATCACCCAAATTCCGGCTATGAAATGTTCGGCTCTTTATGCGCCTCTTTGGGGCGTCCACCCCAATTTGTTTTTACTTCTGCGTGTGGCTTATTAGACGGTGTTTTGCGTTATATAAGTCAAAATAAAATGATACAAAATAAAGTCTATTTAGCGGGTTTTGATGATCACTATCTTTATGATTCATTATCAATCCCAATAGATACCATTGCACAAAATAATCCTGAATTAGCATCACACTGTTTCCGATTGGTTATGGGATTAATTAACCAGACAAACTTAGACGTTCAGCAAATTTTTGTTCCAGCAAAAATTCATCAGCGACATAAGTAAGATTGAGCAATTTTATACAATCATCAGTATAGTGTTTATGATACAAGCTGATGATTTTTATTGTTGATGGAGTCAATTATTCAATGCGGCAAGAGCAGGCTAAACTTATCCACCTTCCTGAGCTGAATAGCCTTGCTTATCTGCAAGCTGAATATTTGCATCAAACGTTTTCACGTCACACTCATGAAGGTTTTTGTTTCGGTGTTATTGATGATGGTGCTCAACAGTTTTATCGCACAGGCAGTGAACATATAGCGCCTAAAGGCGATATTATTATTGTCAATGCAGATGAAGTCCACACTGGCTCATCCGCGGTAGAATCAGGTTGGGCATATCAAGCTATTTATCCCACGCCAGAGTATTTGCAAACATTAACGCAAGACTTACAACAAGAACGTGGTTCAATCCCATGGTTTCCTGATGCTGTTATTCACGATCCTGGTTTAAGTCAGCAACTTTTATTACTTTTTTCATTGTTAGAACAGCCCAATAATTTTCTTCTTAAAGAGTCATTATTACTTTCAACAATGGCAATGTTGATATTGCGTTATAGCAAAACACGAACTCAAGAAAAGCCTTTGAGTGCAATAGGACAACGGTTGCAATGGATAAGTGAATTAATGAATGACACACCTGAAAATGAATTTTCACTTAATACCTTAGCGGAAATGGCAAATTTAAGTCCTTGGCATTTTCTACGTCAATTTAAAAAAAGAGATGGGTATGACTCCCCACGCTTGGCTTATTCAAGCAAGAATTCGCAAAGCAAGGCAATTGCTTTCTTTAGGTCATTCGCTTTCTGATGTTACACAACTTTGTGGTTTTTCAGATCAAAGCCATTTCCATCGCCATTTTAAAAATGCCATTGGTGTTACGCCAGGTCATTATGTGAAAGGGCTTCGATTATCTTCCTCTTTAAAAACCCCGTCTTGTTATAAGAAATAAACAAAATAGCAATTTTATACAATCCCATTTATCTTTACTGACTAATAATCATTCTCCATAGAATTAATGTATTTGAAGTGAAAAACGTAAATGGAAAAAATCAGAAATAATCATGAAGATAGGCAAGTAATACGTGCTTTTGGTTTAGGTGCCTTGCATGTTTTGCCTTTATGCCTTGCCGTTATTCCTTGGGGAATATTAGCGGGATCAATGGCTGTCGATGCAGGATTAACCTTTGCACAAAGCGTCGGAATGTCTGCCATTATATTTGCTGGAGCAGCACAACTCGTCACACTAGGATTAGTCATTTCTGGTGCAGGTATGCTGACGATTATTGTTTCTGTCTTTTTTATTACAGCACAACATCTTTTATACGGATTGACATTACGTCCTCATGTTGCCCACTTAAAGTGGTATCAACGCATTACGATAGGCTTTTTATTAACAGATGAGCTTTTTGCGGTTTCAGCACAACCTAAAGTGAAGCTAACTCCCGCCTATATGATAGGTGCGGGATTATGTTTTTATTTATCATGGGTGGCGGTCAGTATTGTTGGTATTATTATGGCAAGCCAAGTTTCTGATTTATCAAGTTATCATCTTGATTTCTCTATTGTTGCCACGTTATTGGCAATTGTTATCCCATTAATAAAAACATTTAGCACGTTAGTGGGCGTTATTGTCTCTTTTTGTTTATCGATTATTTTCAGTTGGTTGAATATAGAAGGTGGCGTCGTTATTGGTGGGTTAACCGGCATGTTTATCGCTGTGTGTGTTGCTAGATTCAGAGGAGAACAAAAATGACATGGTCGTTATTATTAGTGCTGGCACTGGTCATTTTCATGTTGCGTTATTTCTTTCTTGAACCCGCGATCCCCGTCAAATTACCGTTAGTGATCAGACAAGCGTTAGGATATTCTGCACCTTGTTTATTAACTGCCATTTGTGCGCCAATCGTATTGTTAGAAAAGGGCGAATTTAGAGGTGTTTTAGATAATCCTTACTTATGGGGAACCTTATTATGTGTAGGATTAGCGCTTAAAATACGTCATACACTAGTGGTGGTTTTACTGACGTTAGTCGGCTTTTATCTGCTTAATACGTTGTTAAACTAAATATCGCGGTGATTTTATTTAACATTATATTTACATTTAAAACTATTATTTTTGTAATAATCTAATCCGTTATTTAATCAGCCGTCATTGAACGGCTGATCCTACCTCGTTTTTCTTTCTTATTATTCTTTATTCGACTCGTTTCACCTCTCACTTTTAGCGTATACCAATTGATATTGTGTTAAAAAAATGTGATCTAAATTGCTTCGATTTGGTTTTGCTTTTGTTTTTGGTTTTTTGTTTTGAATACCATCGCAGAATCACTGACCTAATCTCCTTATTCTCGTTATCAATGATACGGAGGCACTTTATATGTTTTCAGAAGAGCGGCGACAGGAAATTTACACCATCATCAGGGAACAAAAGAAAGTTAAAGTGGCTCAGCTTGCGGAAAAATTCAGTGTCACACTGGAAACGATCCGCAGTGATTTGAAATACCTTGAAGGAGAAGGGTTGATCAAACGTTGTCATGGTGGCGCCATACTAGGGAAACAAGAAATTAAAAAAATAAGTAAATTTAGTGATAGTTTTGATATTTCATGTTTATTACACGATTTATTAATCGTGAGAGAACGTAAAGATAGAAAGCCGGAAGGCAAAGTCTGTGTACTTGGATCGTTTGTGGTAGATATTATTGCTAATGTTGATTCTTTTCCAAAAGTCGGTGAGTTAATTAACTCTAAAAGTAATTCGATAGGTCCCGGTGGCAAAGGAACGAATCAGGCAATGGCTGCCAGTTTCTCTGATGCAAAAGTACATTTAATTACGAAAGTCGGTGAAGATCATTTTAGTAAATACGCTTATAAATATTTACAAGAAAGTGGTATTGATTCTTTCACGGTATTTCAAACAGAAATAGAGCCGACAGGCAGTTCAATTAGTTATTTAGCAGATAAAACACAAAACAATATTACAGCGACTTATTTAGGGGCGAACAATACATTCTCAGATCAAGAGATTGATATTTCTTTACCTTATGTAAGTGAAGCTGACGTGCTATTACTCCAAGGTGAAATTAATATAGAAGCCAATATTAAAGCTGCACTGTTTGCAAAATCAGTTAATAAAATAGTGATACTTAATGTTGCACCTTATAACGAAAATTTAAAGCAGCTTTATTCAGAGCTTGATTTTATTACCTTAAATGCGATTCAAGCATCACATTGGGCTGACATTGAAATAAACGATATTAATGACGCCAAACAGGCTATTGACGTTATTTCTGGTGATGAAAAAAAGAAAGTTATTATTTATATGGATAAGCTTGGTGTGGTCTATTTTGATGGACGAGCCACTTTTCATATCCCTCCTATGCCATCGTTACGAGTGGATACGATGGCAGCCACGGATGCTTTTAATGGCGCATTTGCTTCAAAAATAGCGGCAGGAGGCACAATGCATGAAAGTGTATTATTTGCCAGTGCTTTCCTCTCTGCATTTATAGAACAAAAAGGCGTAACAGCAATGCCTGTCCTTTCCCAAGTTCAGGCTCGCCTTAAATCAAGGCTTGAAGATATTCGGCCACAAATAATCTGCAATGAGAAAAGGTGCATATAATGAAAAAAACACTTCTGGCATTTACCCTATGCAGTTCCATTTTTTCACTTCCGGCTTTTGCTCAATACCCTGAAAAGCCGATTACGATTGTTGTTCCTTGGGCGGCAGGCGGTAATACCGATACGGTTGCACGTTTAGCCGCAAAAGGGCTACAAGAAGAATTGGGCGTTACTGTTAATGTGGTCAATAAAACAGGCGGCAGTGGTGTTGTAGGTCATGATGCCATTAAAAATGCAAAACCTGATGGCTACACACTTGGTATTGCAACGGTTGAAATTACCATGATGCATCATCAAGGAATGACAAATTTAACGTATCAAGATTACACACCGATTACACGTCTTGCCGTTATTTATGGTGGATTACAAGTCGGGAAATCTTCACCCTTTAAAAATGCACAGGAAATTATTGATTACGCGAAAGCAAATCCAGGGAAATTAAAGGCATCTGGCAGTGGCTTAAATTCAATCTGGCATCTTAATACTATTGGTATGTTGCGTGCTGCTGGATTACCTGATAATGCCATTCGCTTTATCCCATCTCAAGGGGCAAGTGCTGCATTACAAGAACTTGCTTCTGGTGGTGTTGATATTGTGACCTCTTCATTAGGAGAGGCGGACAGTATGGTAAAAGCGGGGTTAGTGAAGCATATGGCAATTATGTCAAATGAGAAATCAGCTTTTTATCCTGATGTTCCATTATTTAAAGAAGCCACACCTTATAATTGGGATTTGCAAGCGTGGAATATGTTAGTTGCGCCAAAAGGGTTAGATAAAGAAGTGCAAGATAAACTCACTGCTGCAATGAAAAAAGTGTATGCCTCTGGTGAATTAGCCGAATTTGCAAATAAACAAGGATTTGAAGTTATTGAATTATATGGTGATGATGCCACTCAATTTATGGCAAATGAAGATAAAAAAGTTTGGTGAAATTATAAAGAAATAACTGAGGAAACGGCTGAACAACAGCCGTTTTTATGCCTATGCTAAATCGTCATATTCTATCGCTACTATTTTGTTGCTTTGGTTTATTTCTTATTGTTTATAGTGCGTATTCATTGGGTGATTTTAAT
>NZ_MIIZ01000511.1:0-206 GCF_001743005.1 Shigella sp. FC1967
ACTTATTCTGGATTTAGCAAGGCTCGATTTTTATTGTGCCTAATAAAGTTAAAATCTGTCTTAGTTATTGGCGCTGGTGGCGCAACAAGAGGAATACTAGGACAAGGACTTATTCTGGATTTAGCAAGGCTCGATTTTTATTGTGCCTAATAAAGTTAAAATCTGTCTTAGTTATTGGCGCTGGTGGCGCAACAAGAGGAATACTA
>NZ_MIIZ01000512.1:0-206 GCF_001743005.1 Shigella sp. FC1967
AGGTTTTTCACCATGTCTTATAAAGACAAGTGTTTGCTCAGAATACGCCCATATGACTAAATCCTAAAATAAATATGCTCAAAAATATAAATACACTGCTCATTATCAGGTTTTTCACCATGTCTTATAAAGACAAGTGTTTGCTCAGAATACGCCCATATGACTAAATCCTAAAATAAATATGCTCAAAAATATAAATACACTGC
>NZ_MIIZ01000513.1:0-206 GCF_001743005.1 Shigella sp. FC1967
AAAAAAATACAGAAAGGAAGAAAAATGATGACAAAATCTAACTTCTGATCAATTCGACATGATATCCAGTGTAAATGTATGAGCCACTTAGCTATCTTCCGACGTAAAAAAAAATACAGAAAGGAAGAAAAATGATGACAAAATCTAACTTCTGATCAATTCGACATGATATCCAGTGTAAATGTATGAGCCACTTAGCTATCTTC
>NZ_MIIZ01000514.1:0-206 GCF_001743005.1 Shigella sp. FC1967
TATCATAGCGACGCTCGATTCTATCATAACGTGTTCAGAAAACTATCCCTTATCGAGGCTTGTTATTAATTGATAAGAAAGATTATGTGACTGCTCCCCGCCGTAAACGGCGAGGCTTCCCACTTCTCAGACCGCAACCCTCTGTACGACGGATTTACGCGGGTCTCCATGGGCTGAAACGACGAGTCCCGCCGCGTGTAATTCCA
>NZ_MIIZ01000515.1:0-206 GCF_001743005.1 Shigella sp. FC1967
AGTTGCAGGGTATAGACCCGAAACCCGGTGATCTATCCATGGGCAGGTTGAAGGTTGGGTAACACTAACTGGAGGACCGAACCGACTAATGTTGAAAAATTAGCGGATGACTTGTGGATGGGGGTGAAAGGCCAATCAAACCGGGGAGATAGCTGGTTCTCCCCGAAAGCTATTTAGGTAGCGCCTCGTGAACTCATCTTCGGGGG
>NZ_MIIZ01000516.1:0-205 GCF_001743005.1 Shigella sp. FC1967
TTAATGCGTCTTTTCGCTTTTTTTGTAAAGCAATTGTAATATTTCATGTTTCTACAATTTAACAAAGTTTTTAATATGCGTGTGAGCAAGTCAGTTCAAACTCGTATTAATGCGTCTTTTCGCTTTTTTTGTAAAGCAATTGTAATATTTCATGTTTCTACAATTTAACAAAGTTTTTAATATGCGTGTGAGCAAGTCAGTTCAA
>NZ_MIIZ01000517.1:0-205 GCF_001743005.1 Shigella sp. FC1967
AAACACATTACCTTGGGAAATGGCTCATCTGAGACAATTCAAGCAGCAGTTCAATATGTCGCCATAAAGGTCAAAAAGAAGGTAAAGCGGTTCAACTTATTGTGCCAAACACATTACCTTGGGAAATGGCTCATCTGAGACAATTCAAGCAGCAGTTCAATATGTCGCCATAAAGGTCAAAAAGAAGGTAAAGCGGTTCAACTTA
>NZ_MIIZ01000518.1:0-205 GCF_001743005.1 Shigella sp. FC1967
CCAGACTCGTTGATCTCAGCCATAGACGACAACCTCAGCTCATCAGCCAATCAGTCGCTCGGTTATGACGCGGTTGGCCGCATAACCTCTGCTGAGGGGCTCTATGGCGTTTTGGGCTATGGCTATGACGCCACCGGCAACAGGACCTCGATCACGACCGATGGCCTGAGCCAGAGCTACACCATCAACTACATGAACAACTGGT
>NZ_MIIZ01000519.1:0-205 GCF_001743005.1 Shigella sp. FC1967
TATTGGTTCACCAACGACCCTGACAGGGTGCGTTCTGACAACAGAAGGGTCCTGATCCCTCATACAGAGAAACATCAGAAGCTGATGGCTCAAGGGGGGGATAACCGAGTGGTCAGTTATGGTGACGGGGCATATCGACTGAGAGGGAACGCATTCTCTAATGTCACGGAAGGACGGATACCGAAAAACGTTATCCAGCGCGGCC
>NZ_MIIZ01000520.1:0-205 GCF_001743005.1 Shigella sp. FC1967
TTTTTCAACATTAGTCGGTTCGGTCCTCCAGTTAGTGTTACCCAACCTTCAACCTGCCCATGGATAGATCACCGGGTTTCGGGTCTATACCCTGCAACTCATTCGCCCAGTTAAGACTCGGTTTCCCTACGGCTCCCCTATACGGTTAACCTTGCTACAGAATATAAGTCGCTGACCCATTATACAAAAGGTACGCAGTCACCCC
>NZ_MIIZ01000521.1:0-8894 GCF_001743005.1 Shigella sp. FC1967
CCGATATTAAGACTCAGTACATTATCATACAGCATCCATGGTGATTATATTAACTATTCAATAATGTATAGAAATACCCAAGATTATATTGTTGAGTATCATTTAAAACGAGAACAATAATTATTGATAATAAATAATATTAAAGATTATTGATTAATCAGCATAGAAAAAGCACTCCAAAGAGTGCTTTTGAGAACGGACTAAAAGCGTTTAACTATTTCTTTTTAATTGCGTTAATGATATTTGTTGTAGAAATACCATCTTCAAAATTCAGCACTTTTACTTCGCCACCAGCCGCCCAAACTTCTTTGCTACCCGCGATATCTTCAGGTTTATAATCACCCCCTTTAACTAAGATATCGGGTAATACAGAGGCAATTAAGCGCTGTGGTGTATCTTCTTCAAAGGCAACAACCCAATCGACTGCACCTAAAGCCCCTAAGACTGTCATACGCTGTTCTAATGGGTTAACGGGACGACTTTCGCCTTTTAAGCGCTTAGTAGAGGCATCACTATTTACAGCAACAATAAGGCGATCACCTAATTTGCGTGCATTGGCTAAATAGCTAACATGCCCAGCATGAAGAATATCAAAACAACCATTCGTCATAACAATACGCTCACCACGCTGACGCGCTAATTCAACGGCTTGTTTTAATTGTTCTTCATCCATCATGCCAAACCCATTGTCAGAACGACCACGGATCGCATTTTCAAGCTCAATAGGTGACACGGTTGATGTTCCTAATTTACCGACAACAACACCAGCAGCTGCGTTAGCAAGGAAACAGGCTTCACCTAAAGGTTTGCCAGCAGCTAGTGAGGTTGCTAATACACCGATGACTGTGTCACCCGCCCCGGTAACATCATAAACTTCTTGTGCTTGGGTCGGTAAATGCAATGGTGCCTCATTCGCACGAAGTAAACTCATTCCACGCTCTGAGCGAGTGATAAGCAATGCTTCAAGATCCAAATCTCGAACTAATTGAGTCCCTTTTTCTACTAGCTCATCATCCGTTTTACAAACACCAACCACCTGTTCAAACTCTGACATATTGGGCGTTAATAGCGTCGCACCGCGATAACGTTCAAAATCTGATCCCTTAGGATCGATTAATACAGGGACACCCGCTTTTTTCGCCAGTTGGATCATCTCTTGAACATGAGAAAGCGCCCCTTTGGCATAATCTGATAAAACCAATGCGCCAATAGAAGGTAATGCTTGCTGAATACGTTCATAAATAGGTTGAGGATCAACATTGTTAAATCCTTCTTCAAAATCAAGACGGATTAATTGCTGATTACGAGAAAGAACACGTAATTTTGTGATTGTTGGGTGTGTCGCAACAGAGACAAAATCACAACGCACATTGACCTGATTTAATGTATTGCTCAATGCTTTTGCAGCTTCATCAATACCCGTTAAACCCACTAAACGCGAATGAGCACCAAGAGACGCAATATTCATTGCAACGTTTGCTGCACCACCTGGTCGCTCTTCTGTAGTATCGACTTTAACCACCGGCACTGGGGCTTCTGGTGAAATTCGGCTTGTTGGGCCATACCAATAGCGGTCTAACATGACGTCACCGACAACCAACACATTGGCCTTATTAAAATCCGGCAGCGTTACTTTCATCCCATACTCCACATTTATTTTCAAAATAAGCCGAAATAATACCATAACTTGTTAGATAAAAAGAGAGACACTTGGCATCCTCCCCGCCCTAATGAACAGTCCAACTTTATGGGCTAAAGGACGTGGTTTTACGGCACACCTGATAAGACTTCATGCCAACAAACCTTTACGCTTATTCACCAAGCCACTTTCGTTTACTTTTTAATACACACTCTCGCTCTGCGATAAAACAGTGATTATCCACAATGGCAGGTAATGCTTGTAACGCCAGGTGATGTAATTCATTACGCAATGTGACATAAGCATGTGTCAAAGCGAGAGCTTCGTCCTCATCCATCACTTGATGTTTTGCCATTAACTCAAAAATACGCACATTATCAGACCAACGAGTTAAAGCCGGATATTGATGAGAAAAGCGCAATACTAAATATTGTGCGATAAATTCAATATCGGTAATACCACCAGATGAGGTTTTTAAATCAAACTTGTCCACTTGTGTTGGCGCAAGATGTTGCATCATTTTTTTACGCATATCGCGCACTTCATTTTGTAACACATCAGCATCACGAGAAAGACATAACGTTTCATGACGAATACGTGAAAACATCTGTTGTAATTTATCATCACCATAAATCATTCTAGCGCGAATTAAAGCTTGATGTTCCCAAGTCCACGCTTCATTTTTCTGATATTCATCAAAAGCTTGAATAGTACTCACCAACATACCCGATTCACCCGAAGGACGTAAACGAGCATCCACTTCATACAACACACCAGAAGATGTTCTGGTACTAAACAAATGGATAATACGCTGTGCTAAACGCAGATAAAACTGGCGGGCATCAATCTGTTTTTTCCCTGTTGTTACCGTATTTATTGGACAATCTAATAAAAAAAACCAAGTCCAAATCAGAGCTATACCCTAATTCCCATCCTCCCAATTTACCGTATCCAATCACCGCAAAACCCAGCCCATCACGATGGGCTAAATGTTCAGGTTCACCATAACGTTTTACCATATATGACCAAGCTTGATGAACAACAGCATGAATAATCGCTTCAGCTAAATAGGTTAAGTGATCGCTAACCTTCATAACCGGCAATACCCCAGTAATATCTTCAGCAGCGATACGTAGCAATTGGGCTTGCTTAAACTGGCGTAATGCTTCTAATCGTTGTTCTTCGTCTTCTTCTGGTACACGTAATAAATATTGACGTAATTCATCACGATACGCATCTAAAGGCAGGGGTTGATAAAGAGAACTGGGATCAAGTAATTCATCTAATAATAAAGGGTGAAGCGCTAATTGCTCAGCGATCATCGGAGATGCCGCACAGAGTCGTATAACATGCGTTAAAACTTCGTCCGACTCTTGCATCAACTCTAAATACGTTGTGCGACTCACAATACTTAATAACAAAGGCGTTACACGTTGCAGTATCACAAGGGTTTGAGGTTGCTGACAAATTTTAGCTAATAGTTTTGGCATTAAGGCATCAAGAACATCGCGTCCTCTCGGCCCAATTGTTCGCTTGCCAATATCTTGGCGAAAATGCTGCAACGTTTGATTTATCGCGCCAAGCGCTTCGATGGTTAATGTTTCATGAAATAATGACGACGTTTCAGGCAAGCGACCTAGTAGCCAAAGACGCTTAAATTCAGAGATATCATCTTCATCATCATTTTCATCTTCTTCACCAATTAATTGCGTAAAAATCGTGGAAACAGCCTGCATCTTGTGATTAATTTCTTGATAAAGTGTTTCCCAATCATCAAATCCCATTGCAAAAGTTAACCGTGCTTTATCTTCTTCACTTTCAGGTAAGGTTTGGGTTTGTTGATCGCCAATAGATTGCAGTAAGTTTTCTAATCGTCGAAGGAAAAGATAACTTTCGGTCAGTTGGGCAGTTTCTTGTGACGTTAACAGCTCAAGTTTGGTGATAACATTAAGCACAGTTAATAATGAATTACTTTGTAACTCAGGCTCTCTTCCCCCACGGATTAGCTGGAAAACCTGGGTAATAAATTCGATTTCACGAATACCACCAGAGCCTAATTTTATATTATCAATCATGCCACGACGACGAACTTCACGACTTATCATGGACTTCATATTTCTAAGTGATTGAATAACACTAAAATCAATATAACGACGATAAACAAAGGGACGCAACATTTGTCGTAAAACTTGACAATACGCTTTCTTCTCTGCACCTAAAACCCGCGCTTTGATCATCGCATAGCGTTCCCAATCACGCCCCTGCTCTTGATAATAATCTTCTAGTGCGGCAAAGCTCATGACCAAAGGTCCACTTTCTCCAAAAGGGCGTAATCGCATATCAACACGATAGACAAAACCATCAATAGTATGCTGATCCAGAGCCTTAATAAGCTTTTGACCTAAGCGAGTAAAAAACTGTGCATTATCTAGCTCTCGGCGTCCTCCCTGTGTAAATCCATTTTCAGGGTAGGCAAAAATTAAGTCGATATCAGACGAAAAATTAAGTTCAAACCCACCTAGCTTTCCCATTCCTAAAATCAGTAATGGCTGAGGTTTTCCCGCATTGTCACAAGGTGTTCCCCATTGTTGGCAACATTGCCGATAAAGCGTATCTCTCGCAACACAAATTAATGTTTCAGCTAATACACTCAAATGTTTTAGCACACAAGGAATATCACCTAATTGAAAAAATTGTAGCCATGCAATACGCACTAATTGTTGATGACGAAATTGGCGTAAGATCCGCATCACTTCATCTTCATTATCAATATTAGCTAATTTTGCCGTTAATTGAGATTCATAACTTTGCCATTCCATATGGGTCGGTGGATTTTGCCTGATATCAATCAACCATTGAGGATTAGCACGTAAATGCTCTGTTGCAAAAGGGCTAAAAGCAAAAAACTGTTGTTCAGATCCACTAAAAGGCGCGAGCGCATTTAATTGAGAAGAGAACCCACATTGTGCTTTATTCCACAATTGTTGAAATATACCGATAACAGACATAAATAGACTCTCAAGTTGTCAGGAAATTAAGCAATAGACAGTAACCACGCCATAGAAGATAACTTAAAGTGCAACCATAAAACATGGTAATAATCGGTTGCTGTTGTAAATGTTAGCGGCGAAAGAGCTCTGAGTGATTGTTGCATAGATTCAGGCAAATCTGACTGTTTTTTACACCAATCTGAAAATAACGCCAATATTGCTGGCATGGTTATTGTCGGTGGTGTTGGGTTAGCAAAAATCGCTTCTTCTAAAGCTTGTATTGCACTTAACCATTTTGTGAGCTGCTGAGCGACGGTATCACTGGGAGAAAGATTTACCACACTTAACGATAAAGCAGGTTTATTGTTAGCTAAATAATAACCACGAGCCGCTTTGCTGCGAGACGCAAGACGCAATCCGCCCTTTTCCCCCAAATAAGTCGCTAATGCAATAACATCTGATACATGACCTTTTTTAAGTTCTAATTCAAATTCCTCTATCGGCAACTCATATTGATGAGTGCGAATAGTCCCTTTATCTAATACCACTTCAATTTGGCTATCTTGAAAATCCACCAGCCAGGTTTCGCGATAAAAATCCGTATTAAACAACACCTCAAGTTGTGTTTCTAATAGAGTAAGATCGGTATTTTCAGGCCAGATTTCTGCTGGAAAGCGAGCTAAATCCAATTTAGGTTGTTCTAATTCCACGTTATATTCTGGACGTTGATGCAAACCTGCAACGCCTTTACCCGCTGTTTTAATTGTCATTTCATAATGATCATCAACACCACGAATACGCAGCCCCATATCCCAACGACGAATTTGATTATCTGTCGTCTCAAAGTAAAGATTAGTCAGCTTTTTGGGTGCAACGTGCTGATGAGGTAAAATCAGAATGCGCTGAATAATGTGAGGAATAGCGGCAGGTATGGCACTCATTTTGAGTTCGGTTTCTAATTGGCTCATTCTATTTCCCTTAAGTAAATCAATTGATTAGTAAAATATTTGACGCATTTTCATTTTGCAAGTGATAGCCTAATAACAATGATGAATAAAAGGCAGATTATCCCTATATTCTACCAGTTAAGAGTGTTCTCATTCTGGTTTACTATTTGCTTACGCAAACTTTACTCTTTAGTATCAGTAAAAATATTCTCTTGTATAGATAAAAAAGTTGAAAACATAATGCGAAAATTACCCTTACTTTTTCTTTCCTTACTTGGCTTAGGCATTTCTCTGAGCTCACACGCAGAAACTCGTTATGTTTCCGATGAATTATCCACTTATGTACATAGTGGACCAGGAAATCAGTATCGAATTGTTGGCTCTTTAAATTCGGGCTCAACCGTTACTGTACTTTCGCGTAACGCCGCAACGGGTTATGTACAGGTTAAAGACGATAAAGATCGTACTGTTTGGTTACCAGAAAACCAACTCAGCACCCAACCCAGTATGCGAACTCGCATTCCTGCTATGGAAAAAGAGATCCAAACACTACGCGATAAACTGGCAAATATCGACCAGAGCTGGAACCAACGTACTATCGATATGCAAAATAAAGTTTCAAACAGTGATGACATCATCAATGGCTTGAAAAAAGAAAATGAACAAATGAGAACAAAGCTCGCTGTCGCAGAGAAAAAACTCGATTTTGCGAATCAACAATTAGATGACAGACAACGCGATATCATCTTACAGTGGTTTATGTATGGTGGCGGTGTTGCTGGCGCAGGTCTTATCTTTGGTCTGATCCTTCCACATATTATTCCGCGTCGTCGTAAACGTAATGATCGTTGGATGAACTAATATCCTCGACCAAAGGAACAGAGATCCCGTGAAAATATATCTTGTTGGTGGCGCAGTGCGTGACCAACTTTTACAGATCCCAGTAAAAGACAGAGATTGGGTCGTTGTAGGTGCAACACCTCAAATGCTGTTGCAACAAGGCTATCAACAAGTAGGTAAAGATTTTCCCGTTTTTCTTCATCCTGATACACATGAAGAATATGCACTTGCACGTACGGAACGAAAATCAGGATCAGGTTACACGGGATTCACTTGTTATGCCGCGCCTGATGTCACATTAGAAGACGATCTTGCACGTCGCGATCTCACGATTAATGCCATTGCTTATTCTGCTAATGGTGAATATGTCGATCCTTATCATGGCATAGATGACATCAATGCGAGACAGCTTCGCCATGTTTCTGAGGCCTTTTCTGAAGATCCTTTAAGAGTTTTACGAGTTGCACGTTTTGCTGCACGGTTTGCACCTTTAGGATTTAATATTGCATCAGAAACACTGCAATTAATGAAGACGATGGTACAAAGTGGTGAGTTAAATACACTGACTGCTGAACGCGTCTGGAAAGAGACTGAAAAAGCCCTTGAAAGCTCTGCGCCTCAAATCTATTTTGATGTTTTACGTCAATGTGGTGCTTTACGCGTTCTTTTCCCTGAAATTGATGCTTTATTTGGTGTACCTGCTCCTGAAAAATGGCACCCAGAAATCGATACCGGCATTCACACCCTACTAGTACTTAATATCGCCAGCCAATTAACCGATGATATTACAGTACGCTTTAGTGCCTTATGTCATGATCTGGGTAAAGGGTTAACACCGCCTGAAAATTGGCCTCATCACCACGGACATGGTCCAGCAGGTGTCCCTTTAGTTGAAGCTTTATGCCAACGTTATCGCATTCCTAATCATATTCGTGATTTAGCGCGCCTAGCAGCAAGGTTTCATGATCATATCCATCGTATTGATAGAATGCGTCCTTCTAAGATAATCCGCCTATTTGATGCTATTGATGCATGGCGAAAACCTGAACGCGTTGAACAATTAGCCATGGTGAGTGAAGCTGATGCAAGAGGACGTCAAGGAGCAGAAAATCTCGTTTATCCACAACGCACGTTTTTTTGCCAAGCCTTCGCAATTGCAAATAATGTGGATATTAAGCCAATTATTGAAAGTGGATTAAAAGGAAGTGCAATACGAGATGCGCTAACCAAGCAACGAGAAGTCGCGATTATCAAATGGAAATCGCGACTTAATCAGGATCGACACTAATTACGCTTTACGCTCAATGATCACACCTACATTGGTAGCTTGTGCAACAGCGCCAGGTTTAGCTAATTTAATTTTTACTCTAGGCACAGCAAATTGAGTTATCAATAGCTGTGCTACTTCTTCAGCAACACGTTCCACTAATTCAAAACGTCGAGTCTCAACATAATCAATAATTGCATTGCTCACACTCGCATAATCCAAACAATAAATTACATCATCAGTTTGGGACGCGCGTTTGTTATCCCATTCCATTTCGATATCGAACACTAATTTTTGTTTTATGGTTTTTTCCCAATCATAAACACCGATTGTGGTTATTACTGATAATTGTTCAATAAATACGATATCCATCACGTCATCTCTTATTTTTTCTGCTCATCGGATACCACTTCCGATGAAATATGCGTATTATCCATACATGCCTAACGAACTTACATCAACATTGGAGAATACAAATGAGTGCTAACGCACTTGGAATGATCATCTTCGCCTACTTGTGCGGCTCAATCTCCAGCGCGATATTGATTTGCCGACTGGCAAGACTACCTGATCCAAGAAAATTTGGCTCTGGCAATCCCGGAGCGACCAACGTCCTACGTATTGGTGGAAAAGCGGCCGCAGCGGCAGTACTTATCTGTGACGTCCTAAAAGGGATGATCCCTGTTTGGCTCGCCTACTACTTAAATGTGCCTCCTTTTTACCTCGGTATTGTGGCAATCGCGGCATGCCTTGGGCATATTTACCCTGTTTTTTTCCACTTTAAAGGCGGAAAAGGCGTCGCCACTGCATTTGGTGCTATTGCTGCCATTGGCTGGGATTTAAGTGGTCTTATCGCAGGAACGTGGTTACTCACCGTCTTACTGAGTGGCTATTCATCGCTTGGTGCGATTATCAGCGCACTGCTTGCCCCTTTTTACGTCTGGTGGTTTAAACCAGAATTCACTTATCCCGTCGCGTTATTATCATGCCTTGTACTTTACCGTCATCATGACAATATTCAACGTTTATGGCGTGGCCAAGAAAGTCGTATCTGGCATAAATTGAAGAAAAAAAACCGAAAAAAACAGAAAAAGAGATCATTCAAGAAGCGAAAGAGCAAGAAAAAAGAAGATTAATCGCCTTTACCCCAAAGCTCAACTAGCTCTGATATAGGTTGGCAACTTTTAGGTATAAAAACGCTCGATAAATCT
>NZ_MIIZ01000522.1:0-204 GCF_001743005.1 Shigella sp. FC1967
ACTCTAAATCTTGTGCATTCGTTGCTCACTAGATTAGACGTCGCTAAGCCAATCATTAGCAAGTGAGAGGCGCTTGTCACGTTCTCATTAAATACCAGCCAACGACATTAACCCAAATGCACCACTTGATTGACTCGGACTTAGCCCGGTCTCCGAAAGGATAAACAGGCAAATTGTGGTAGTAAAACGTACCGGAAAACGAAA
>NZ_MIIZ01000523.1:0-204 GCF_001743005.1 Shigella sp. FC1967
AGCGAATGTAACGGAAGACAAAGGTGAAGCGGTTTTAGAAGATGGGGGGAGCAGGTTTAATTTTACAAATTAGAGCACCAGAACACGCAAACATTAAACGAGGTGAGCGAATGTAACGGAAGACAAAGGTGAAGCGGTTTTAGAAGATGGGGGGAGCAGGTTTAATTTTACAAATTAGAGCACCAGAACACGCAAACATTAAAC
>NZ_MIIZ01000524.1:0-204 GCF_001743005.1 Shigella sp. FC1967
CTTTCATTTTTTTGGACAGAAAATACAGGTCCATATAGAAAAATAATACCAGCCCTTAGGTTAGCAAAAAAATGATGATATTTTAGTTTACGCTGATGAATAAAACTTTCATTTTTTTGGACAGAAAATACAGGTCCATATAGAAAAATAATACCAGCCCTTAGGTTAGCAAAAAAATGATGATATTTTAGTTTACGCTGATGA
>NZ_MIIZ01000525.1:0-204 GCF_001743005.1 Shigella sp. FC1967
CGAAGCCGTGGCAGAAAATCAGTGACCCTGAATGAGAATACAGGCCACTAGGAAAAGAAGAGGGTTGCTATGAAGCCTGTAAAGATACCGCGCCGGGTCGATGAGCCCCCGCATCTGCTGTTGTGGAGCGCAGATGAGTTGGCCCCGATGCTTTTGGGGCTAACGATAGGGGTCATCATCGGTAAGGCCCTGATCTGCTTTCTG
>NZ_MIIZ01000526.1:0-204 GCF_001743005.1 Shigella sp. FC1967
GTCAATCTGTCTGCCAAGTTGTTTATCTTGCAGGTTGAAGTAATCATCAATTCCTAGTGATGACATGCCAATGTGATCTGCTAATTGAACAGCCGCTTTAGGGTCTTTTTCTGCAATAGAAACGGCCTCCATTGGGTCAATACCAAGGCGACGAAAGGTATCTGCATTCTGTCTAACATAGTCAGTAGCATTACCATTCAGTAC
>NZ_MIIZ01000527.1:0-204 GCF_001743005.1 Shigella sp. FC1967
TTTTACTTGTCAGTTTGCACGATGTTAAAAAACGCACTCAGAAGCCCGCAAAACCGTTCTAAACTTTCAGCGTAGATTTGGGTGTTTTTATAGGGTGATCGTGTCTTAAAATCGTTTCGAGGGGCTTTAATGGGGATGAACGGGCGGTTTTTGCTAACTAACTCGCCCGTTTAACATAAAAGGGATTGTATGAATCAATTTTAG
>NZ_MIIZ01000528.1:0-204 GCF_001743005.1 Shigella sp. FC1967
TTATCTTAAACGCCATAATATCGTTGCTATTGCGGATATTGATACACGTAAGTTAACGCGTTTGTTGAGAGAAAAAGGCGCACAAAACGGTTGTATCATGCGCGACGAACATCCTGATACCCAACTTGCACTCGAAAAAGCCAAAGCCTTTCCCGGCTTAAAAGGGATGGATTTAGCCAAAACAGTCACTGCCAAACAGCCTTA
>NZ_MIIZ01000529.1:0-204 GCF_001743005.1 Shigella sp. FC1967
TTCCGATTAACGCTTGCACCCTCCGTATTACCGCGGCTGCTGGCACGGAGTTAGCCGGTGCTTCTTCTGCGGGTAACGTCAATTGATAAGGGTATTAACCTTATCACCTTCCTCCCCCGCTGAAAGTACTTTACAACCCCTAAGGCCTTCTTCATACACGCGGCATGGCTGCATCAGGCTTGCGCCCATTGTGCAATATTCCCC
>NZ_MIIZ01000530.1:0-204 GCF_001743005.1 Shigella sp. FC1967
AAATAATACGTAATGAATCAGACACGTTCTCTTCCTGTTTCAATTTAACTGTTACTGTCCTGCTTTAGCTCTTTTTTTTATCTAGCTTATCGAGTTTTTTCAACTTTTTTGGCGGATGCGTTGGCGTTTTAATGGAGATAAATAATCTACAAATAATTTACCAACTAAATGATCCATTTCATGTTGAATACAGATAGCTAATAA
>NZ_MIIZ01000531.1:0-203 GCF_001743005.1 Shigella sp. FC1967
ATAAGCACCTAGCACCATAATCCATATTATGCTCAAACATTCGACCTCTCGCGGATTAAATGACCGGAAGTTGTACCCAGCCTATCATGCCATTGTCCATGAATATAAGCACCTAGCACCATAATCCATATTATGCTCAAACATTCGACCTCTCGCGGATTAAATGACCGGAAGTTGTACCCAGCCTATCATGCCATTGTCCA
>NZ_MIIZ01000532.1:0-8684 GCF_001743005.1 Shigella sp. FC1967
GTAGTGACCCCGATTAAACCTTTCCAGTGAGGATAATTCGCCTCTTTAGAAAGGTGAGAAAAATCACCTTTAGCAAATAGTGTAAATTCTCCACGTTTTGCGCTCCCCCGTTTTGGGGGGCTCAAATATCCACCAGACTTATAACCTGAGAAATATTCCTCAGATTGATTTCCCGTAAATTTGGGTGATTGATTGGCGTAAATTTTCGCTGATACATCGGCTAAAGTTTTAGCTGATTGCTGAGCCAAAATATTGGCCGAGTAACCAGACGAAATTTTGTCTGATTGGTTGCCTGCCAGTAATGAGGCTTTCTCTTGGTAGGCAATACCCTTTATTGAACATAGGGTAATCATTGCGCCACCTCTACACGTTGCGCTAACCATTTCTGAGACAGCCCGATTAACTTGTCCTTGCGTGCGTGATAGTCCATGCCTAGCTCAATTAACGTTGTATTGGTCCGCTCAAGGTATGAAAGATGCTCTAATTGTGTCTCGCTCATAGCATCACGAGGATTGCCAATAATGCCGTTCTGCTTCGCCCATGCCTTAGCTGTAAGCCCACCTAATACAATACGGTTCAGCATGTTTGACTCAGTCGTGTAATGGTGTGGTAGAGTGCTTTTACCTTGCTCCATACGTGCCAGCTCTAACGCTGAACACATCGGCTTAAAGTAACTAGCTACTTTGAGACGTGATTTAAGTTGATGACGTAACTGCTTAGTGATTGTTGGCGCTACTTTGTGTAAAGCTTCCTCACACTTGATAAAGTATTGACGAATTAAGCGGCCTTGTTCCGTACGCTCAACCATACCAAGTTCTTTAGCCATGTTGAGGCTAACAAGGTAATCATGTTTAATTTGTTGTCTAGATTTTGCGCTACTCAAATTTGAGTTGCTCAAAGTTTCCACAACCACATAATCTACACCTTGAATAAATCCATATTCTCCAATACGGCGTTTAATCCAGTCGGTTAGTCGAGTATCTACCCCTAATGCTTCATGTAGTGAATTGGCACTAACACAATTAATTAATTGCCCGTTAATATCGCTGTGAATAATAGGCAGCATTTCAGCGAAAGTTGTTTCATTAATATCATTTAACTTGAATTTAGGGTGAGCGAATCCACCAGCATTTAAGCTGTCATTTTTTTAATTTCATTTTCTTATTCCGTTATTTTGTTGGGTACAGGCTTAAAATATTATTTATGAGTGCTTTATCTATTGGTTGGTAATTACCTTGTTCAGCACGTTTATTTATTAAGTTAATAACCTTCTGCACATCTTGAGCCGTTTTAAAGCGGTAACGATAATGTGATCCGATACCATCAGGATTAGGCTCATCAATGCGATCCAGCGTAATATCCAACTTGCGCTCTAACTCCGAGGCGTAATTCCTTGCTGACGATAATCGGCAATGAATTAATATTTCATTCTCAGTAAATCCATTAATGCCAGTACCTAACATATATAAACGGGCACGGTGTTTTTTAGGTGTGCGTTTTCTTTTGCTGGTGGGTATAATGGAGGGGCAATTTCCAATATCATTACTGATATCAAAGCCGCCTCCGCAAGGGCGGTTTTTCTTTTCCATTATGCGCCCCCTTGTTGTAATTTTTTAGCCTCAGCCCATGCACGTATCTCTTTTGCATCATAGACAAAAAATCCTTTTTCAATCTCAAATGACTTAGGTAATTTCCCGTCACGCTCCCAGCGATAACGGGTAGAGTCAGAAATGCCTAGAAAGTCGGCTGTATGACGTAGACGGGCGTAACCGTCCATAGGGTAAGGTGTACTGATTTTAGCGCGAGGTTTGCGCTTAGGTGATTTCTTTATCATGTGTATGACTCCTTGTGAATGTCATACACATTAAAGTTTGAATGGAGCAAAATGTCATCGCACCGAAAAACTAACTTTCGTTGCGAAATTAACCGATTGATTTAAAACGCTTATTAGCCTCAGAAAAATAATCATCAAGCTCTCTAGATTTCATCGGGCAAAATCCCTCTAGCTCAGCCTTTAGGGACTCTTGGGTCCATCTTTTAGATGCTGGTTTTACTTTTTTCAATGCTGACAATATAGAACCAATAACAAGCAAGCTACCATCTATAGTTAAAGCAGAATTATCATCTTCAAGCGCTGACTGTTCAAATTTTTCTATATTCTCCCTTCTAAAAATAAACTCAACATCACCCAAACCATCTGCTGGATAGAAAAACTCATCATAGTTATCAAAATCAACATATTTATCTAGAATGGGATCAAATAACTTTGATTCAGTACCATCAAACTTAAGAATCAATTCATGAAAGCTATTCAATACATTAACCATACCGAATTCTGTATTAACAAATGGCCCTTCAATATTGACATATTCACGAGGCAATCTATCCTGCGCTAAATCAAATTGATACATAACATCTAAATATTCAGCCCCTATCATTGGCAGATCATATATTTCGTAATCAAGGCGAAAACACGCCACCTGTTCTTTTTTATCGTTTCGTATTTAGCGTTTAGCTGTTCATTTGTATAAAATCGCTCGCCTGCTAACATGTCTAAGAATGCGCCTTCACTATTAGTTGATTTAATGCAAAAATTAAACTGCTCACGCATAGACGTTAGTTTTTATTTCACTTCTTACCCCATAAATTGATTTACTAAATAATGCTGAAATTGTTATTCGCTTATCTAAAGCTAATGATAAGCAGTCAGCTACAGATATATCTTCCTCAAATGATCCTGTTAATCTTCTGGCTGTTTCTTCCAATGTAAACCATTCTTTTAGTTTAAATAATTTCTTCATACGCCACCTTTAACGTACCTTAAAAAAACACCGTATCAGATAGGTAAGGTTTCCTACTTTTCGCCCCGTCGGGCTAGATACGGTTTATCTGGTTATTTTGCTTTTCGTGTACCCATAGGGATCACGTTGTAATCTTCGCCTTTCTCTAATGCGACAAGTAACTCACACCATTTTGCTAGTGCGGTTTTTCTCTCATCATAATAATCATGTCGGTTATAAATACCCTCAACGCCTTTTATTCGGTGATTTAGGCAACGTTCAGCAACAAATGGATCAACTCCTAGTTTTGCTAAATGGGTTCGCGCTGTACGTCTAAAATCGTGAATAGTGAAGTTAGGCATTTTAGGTGGTAAAACCTGCCTTACTTTTGCTAGCGCAACAGGTAGAGTAGATTCTTGAATATGGGGGATCATGCGGCTTTGCATTTTTCTAGCGGGTAAAACGTACTGACTACCACAAGCCATAGGTAGCAACTCCATAAACCAATCAACTACGTGTTGGCATAAAGGAATATCTATAGCATCACCGTTTTTACTGCGTTCGGCTGGGAAATGCCATACGTTCTTTTTAAAATCGAACTCTTGCCAACGTGCCGCGCATAATTCCATTTTTCGCAACCCTAGAGCTAGCAGTATTTTAAAACTGATTTCATTCTGTCGGCTAATGCCCGCGGTTCTTAATGCCTTAAAGAATATGATTAATTCTTCTCTGGTTAGCCATCTATCGCGCGATATTTCTTTACCGCCAGCATCAGCAACCTCAAAGGCTGAACAAGGATTAATCTCAATCATCTGCCGCTTAATGGCATAGTCAAACATTCGTCTAAGCCAGCGTAGAACGTCAGTAGCCATTGTTGGTGCGCCTCTATCAACGATGCCCTTGAGCATTTCATCAATATGGCGAGGTTTAACGTCCTCTATTTTCATGTGACCAATACGAGGATTAATGTCTTTGTCTATGCGTCTGCGTAGTATGTCTGGGTGCTTCCAGCGTGGCAGTATTTGACGCTCAAAATATTCTGCCGCTAGGTCAGCGACTTTGATTGCGTTCTTCTCGGCTTCGATTTTCGCTAACACTTCGGCTTTCCTTTCCTGCTTTTCACTGGCAACGTCATAACCTAGTGATACACGGGCAGACAATTCTCTTGTTAGCTCTCTCGCCTTAGCAAGTGATAGGTCTATATATGAGCCTAATATCATTACTCGTGATAATCCCGCGAATTTATATCTAAATCGCCATACGGGGTGCTTGAATGTTTTTCGATAGCATAGATATAAACCGTTACCGTCAGATTTACCCTCAAATCGTTCGCCAGCCTTGATCCATGCCCTTATCTCTTTATCGGTAAGTTTAGGCATTATGCAATTTCCAATCTAAAAATAGCTGTGTACCACTAAACCAATTCCGCAAGTGCTAGTGGTACACCCTAGTGGTACACGCTAATCATGCGCTATTGTGATTTACTCTGCAATGCTCTGATAGTAAAAAAGCCAGCTAATACAAGATATATGCTGGCTTGGTGATATGCTCTGATTTACTGTGAAGTGTTACTCAATATTTTGGATCTGTTCACGCATTTGTTCAATTAAAACTTTTAATTCAATGGCTGAATTGGTGACTTCAGTATTAATTGATTTTGATGCTAATGTGTTGGATTCGCGGTTAAATTCTTGCATCATAAAATCAAGACGGCGACCTACGGCTTCTTTTTTAACGAGAATTTTGCGTGTTTCTTTAACGTGAGCTTCTAATCTATCCAGCTCTTCAGCAACGTCTAAGCGTTGTGCTAACATCACTAACTCTTGTTCTAAACGATTATTATCGATTTGAACCTGTGCTTCTTCTAATTTGCTGGTTAAGCGTTCACGTTGCCATTGTAAAATTTCTGGCATTTGTGCTCTTACTTTAACCACTTCTGTGCTAACCGCATCTAAACGTTGTTCAATAAGCGTTTTGAGGGCTTGCCCTTCTGTTTCACGGCTTGCAATAAAGGCGTCGATCGCCAGATCTAATTCAGCTAAAAGTTCTGTACCAATCGCATCTAGATCTTGTTCTTGTGCTGAAATAACACCCGGCCAACGTAAAATATCAAATGGGCTAATTGTGCCTTCATGACTGTGGCTTTTTACCCAATTGGCAGAAACAATCAGTTGTTTTGCGAGATTTTCATCAAGATTAAGTTCACCTTGAAAGCGAGCATTAAGATCAAAACGTAAGTTACATTCAATTTTACCGCGTGTTAAGCGATTACGTAGACGTTCACGAATAACAGGCTCTAAACTACGTAATTGCTCAGGTAAACGAATATAAGTTTCAAGGTAGCGTTGGTTCACGGAACGCAGTTCCCATGCGGCGCTACCCCAGTCTTTTTTAATATCTCGGCGAGCAAATGCGGTCATGCTTCGGATCATAATAGGGTCTCAATAGTGTAAAAGATGATACGATTATAACCCTAGGCATCGATACAGGATAGGCATAAGCCATTTTAGGTCGTATAATGCGCCCCCAATATGTCAGAGAAAGCGGAGATAACACCATGCGTCCAGCAGACAGACAAGCAGACCAAGTACGTCCTATTACCATTACTCGTCATTATACAAAACACGCTGAGGGTTCTGTATTAGTCGAATTTGGTGATACTAAAGTCTTGTGTAACGCCACTGTAGAAGAGGGTGTACCCCGTTTTCTTAAAGGACAAGGGCAAGGTTGGGTGACCGCGGAATACGGTATGCTTCCTCGCGCAACAAATAGTCGTAATGCACGTGAAGCGGCTCGTGGTAAACAAACGGGTCGTACTATGGAAATTCAGCGCTTAATTGCACGCTCATTACGTGCCGCTGTTGATTTAAAAGCATTAGGTGAATTTACCATCACAGTTGATTGTGATGTTATTCAAGCCGATGGGGGTACGCGTACGGCCTCTATTTCTGGTGCTTGCGTCGCATTAGTTGATGCTTTAAATAAAATGGTTGAAGAAGGTAAGCTGAAAAAAAGCCCTCTTAAATCAATGGTCGCTGCTGTATCTGTGGGGATTGTTGATGGTGAACCATTATGCGACCTTGAATATGTTGAAGATTCTGCTGCAGAAACAGATATGAATGTGGTGATGATTGATGATGGTCGTATGATCGAAGTTCAAGGTACCGCAGAGGGCGCACCCTTTAGCCATGAAGAATTACTTGCTTTACTCGCCCTTGCAAAAGGGGGATTAGAGAAAATATTTGAAGCGCAAAAAGAGGCGCTTAAGCAATAAATTTTATTTTTAAGGCGACTGAGAAGTCGCCTTTTTTATGCCTAAAATTTGTCATCAAGTAACGTAGAGAGGAGAAAGAAATGAAAGCCTACCAACGCCGCTTTATCGAACTAGCATTAGCAAAAAATGTCCTGAAATTTGGTGAGTTTACACTGAAATCAGGAAGGGTGAGTCCTTACTTTTTTAATGCCGGTTTATTTAATACAGGGCGTGATTTGGCTTTATTGGGGCAGTTCTATGCGCAAACATTATTAGATAATAATGTCTCTTGTGATGTGTTGTTTGGACCCGCTTATAAAGGGATACCGATTGCAACCACAACGGCAGTCGCATTGGTTGAACATCATGATATCGATATTCCTTACTGTTTTAATCGTAAAGAGGCAAAAGATCATGGTGAAGGAGGAACATTAGTAGGAAGTCCATTGAAAGGTAATGTTGTGATTGTTGACGATGTCATTACAGCAGGTACTGCAATTCGTGAATCAATGGAAATTATCAAACAGCATGATGCAACGCTTTCTGCGGTGTTATTAAGTTTAGATAGACAAGAGAAAGGACGCGAAGAACTTTCTGCAATACAAGAGTTAAAACGTGACTATCAATGCCAAGTGCATTCGATTATTACTTTGGATGATTTAATTAGCTATCTAAGTGAGAGCGAGACTCTGTCTGCGCATTTACCTGCGGTTAAAGCTTATCGTGAGCGCTATGGTGTGAATTAATAAAGTTAATACGCGATAAACGAGTGGGTCAATTATAGATAAAAAAAAAGCCCTCGCCCAATGATGGGCGGGGTGAGTAGTACAATGAATCTTCTGCGATAATTATCACAGATATTGAAATATAAAAAGGACGTTTACAGCAGGGGCAAAGCGAGTTGCTAATGCCACAATATAGGAATTGCACGAATGCCATTCCTGATAAATACATTGAGGTAACTCTGTACCAGAGGACGCATGTTAACACAAATAAGAAAAAAACGGCATATCTGTCAATTTCAAATTGTTGAGTTAAATCACGAGTCCATCATTTCATTGTAATTGTGCCAAAATTAATGGCCAGCGGGCTTCAAACTCCTGAGTGGGTTGATAGCGAAATTCTGTGCGTACAAAGCGCGCTAGCATACCTTCACAAAAAGCGAGTAGTTGTGAAGCAAGTAACGCTTCATCATGCAAGAAAGCACTACCTTCACGAATTTTACGCTCTTTAATGACTTGCCGTAATTGAACCTCAATACGTTCATAAAGTTGGTTTATTCGCCCTTGCAATCTGTCTTGTTCAAACATTAATGCATGACCAGTCAAAATACGAGATAGCCCCGGGTTTTTTTCAGCAAAACCGAGGATCAAGATAAGAATTAAGCGAATTCTTGCAACAGCGTCTTTTTCGTCTTTTAAAATCAAATTAATACGGGAGACTAAGCTATCTTCGATAAACTCAATTAAGCTATCAAACATTTTGGTTTTACTTGGAAAATGTCGATAGAGTGCGGCTTCAGATACACCCACAGTGGCAGCAAGCTTCGCCGTTGTGATGCGCTGACTACCGTCACTTGATTCCAACATTTGGGCAAGTGACTGTAAGATTTCATCCCGTCTATTTCTTTTCTTTTTGGTTTCTTTTTCTTCTGCCATGACTGATAAGGCCCCTGCTAAAAGCAAAACAAATCAGTAAACCTTTGCACTAAGATTTTTTAGTGCAAAGGGAGTGATATCGTCATTGATATAATTAATGCAAGACGTATTTATTATTGGCGGCCGGAGTGACCAAAGCCACCGCTACCACGTTCCGTTGCGGTAAAATCATCAACAATATTAAATTCAGCTTGAACTACTGGTACGATAATCATTTGAGCAATACGTTCACCCGGTTCGATGGTGAATGCGGTTTGACCACGATTCCAAACGGACACCATCAGTTGTCCTTGGTAGTCAGAATCAATCAGTCCGACTAAGTTACCCAATACAACACCGTGTTTATGACCTAAACCTGAACGAGGAAGCACCATTGCTGCTAATCCTTCATCGGCAATATGTACAGCAAGACCTGTAGGTAATAATTCGGTTTGCCCAGGTTCAAGAACCAATGGTGCATCAAGGCAAGCGCGTAAATCTAAACCAGCAGAGCCTGTTGTGGCATAAGCAGGAAGTGGATATTCTTGACCAATACGTGCATCAAGGATTTTAACATCAATTTTTTTCATCATAATGTTTGGCTATCTCGTCAAGTAGGCGATGGCTAAGTTGTGCTTTACTACTGTGTGGTAAGCGCGTTTCTCCATTAGCCCAAATAAGGTATAATGCATTGTTGTCACTATTAAAGCCTTGATTTTCTAATGAAACATCATTGGCACAGATTAAATCGAGCTGCTTTTGTTCTCGTTTTTTGCGAGCATATTCTTCCACATTCTGGGTTTCGGCTGCAAATCCAACAACAAAAGGACGGTGTTCAACCATTTTTCCAACACTCGCGACAATGTCGGGGTTTTTTACCATAGTGATGGTGACTTCATCACCTTGTTTTTTTTATTTTTTCAGCCGCGATAAGTTTAGCGCGGTAATCAGCAACAGCCGCACAACCAATAAAAATATCTTGTGAAGGTGCGATTAGCATCACTTGTTCATACA
>NZ_MIIZ01000533.1:0-203 GCF_001743005.1 Shigella sp. FC1967
TGATTATGTATTCAAAGCATAAATAAGTGTAGTTTAATTACATAATTATGAGACTTTAATCTACCTACATGAATGTGATTAAAAATAGAACAGATCACACAAAATGATTATGTATTCAAAGCATAAATAAGTGTAGTTTAATTACATAATTATGAGACTTTAATCTACCTACATGAATGTGATTAAAAATAGAACAGATCACA
>NZ_MIIZ01000534.1:0-203 GCF_001743005.1 Shigella sp. FC1967
CCTGCCCCGATTAACGTTGGACAGGAACCCTTGGTCTTCCGGCGTGCGGGTTTTTTCACCCGCATTATCGTTACTTATGTCAGCATTCGCACTTCTGATACCTCCAGCATACCTCACAGTACACCTTCGCAGGCTTACAGAACGCTCCCCTACCCAACAACACATAGTGTCGCTGCCGCAGCTTCGGTGCATGGTTTAGCCCC
>NZ_MIIZ01000535.1:0-203 GCF_001743005.1 Shigella sp. FC1967
CCCCAGGATGTGATGAGCCGACATCGAGGTGCCAAACACCGCCGTCGATATGAACTCTTGGGCGGTATCAGCCTGTTATCCCCCGGAGTACCTTTTATCCGTTGAGCGATGGCCCTTCCATTCAGAACCACCGGATCACTAAGACCTACTTTCGTACCTGCTCGAGCCGTCACTCTCACAGTCAAGCTGGCTTATGCCTTTGC
>NZ_MIIZ01000536.1:0-203 GCF_001743005.1 Shigella sp. FC1967
CCCGTCAAACTCACTGCGTTCGTCTGACCACCCCCTTTTTTCGCCCCTGTATTTGGTCGCTCAAAAATGTGGTGGTCAGACGCTTCGCTTGACGGGGGGCTTTGCCCCCAAAACGAAACACGTTCACTGGGGTTCACTTGCCATCGCTGGGGCGTGTCATTTCGTTTCGGCTCCCCCTGTTTTTCCCTTTCTTCGCTGGACGC
>NZ_MIIZ01000537.1:0-202 GCF_001743005.1 Shigella sp. FC1967
ATTAGAAGATGAATTAGGCATTCCTTTATTTGAGCGACGTAATCGGGCGGTTTATTTAAATGAAGACGGGACGATATTTATATAAAACAACCTACTTCCGATTATTAGAAGATGAATTAGGCATTCCTTTATTTGAGCGACGTAATCGGGCGGTTTATTTAAATGAAGACGGGACGATATTTATATAAAACAACCTACTTCC
>NZ_MIIZ01000538.1:0-202 GCF_001743005.1 Shigella sp. FC1967
TGCGGCCGCTAAAATAAGCGCAGAAAGTTTTTTTCATTATTTAACCCATTCCAGTAATAAGTAAAATCTCCGCTAAAAAATATAACCATTTATTGATAAGTGTTGCGGCCGCTAAAATAAGCGCAGAAAGTTTTTTTCATTATTTAACCCATTCCAGTAATAAGTAAAATCTCCGCTAAAAAATATAACCATTTATTGATAA
>NZ_MIIZ01000539.1:0-202 GCF_001743005.1 Shigella sp. FC1967
TTTGTCGTAAAGATCAGATGCACGACCAGTTTACTGACACTGTGCCGCTTTCTGAGGAATTCCGCCAGTAAATCATTATGATTACTCAATTGATATATTGCCATAACATGTTAAAATAAAAACATTATATCAATGAGCGCTGATGATGTTAAGAGCAACAAAAGTACGCATCTACCCAACACCAGAACAGGCTGAATATCTC
>NZ_MIIZ01000540.1:0-202 GCF_001743005.1 Shigella sp. FC1967
GATGTATTTGACTCCGCTGCGGCAAAACTTGAATGCGAAATTATTGAGATGGACGGAGAGCCTGACCATGTGCATCTGTTGGTTGCTTACCCGCCAAAACTGGCGGTCAGTGTGATGGTCAACAATCTGAAATCAGTATCGTCGCGCCTGCTGCGCCAGCAAAACACACATTTACGGACGCAAAGTAAAACGGGGACTTTTG
>NZ_MIIZ01000541.1:0-201 GCF_001743005.1 Shigella sp. FC1967
ATAGCCACGATCAAAACCCATACGACGAAACGCAATTTTAGTGGTGCTATAACTAAACTTATCACGCATATCAATGGCAACTAAATCGCTATCGAGTACAGGATAGCCACGATCAAAACCCATACGACGAAACGCAATTTTAGTGGTGCTATAACTAAACTTATCACGCATATCAATGGCAACTAAATCGCTATCGAGTAC
>NZ_MIIZ01000542.1:0-201 GCF_001743005.1 Shigella sp. FC1967
AAAAGTCCCCGTTTTACTTTGCGTCCGTAAATGTGTGTTTTGCTGGCGCAGCAGGCGCGACGATACTGATTTCAGATTGTTGACCATCACACTGACCGCCAGTTTTGGCGGGTAAGCAACCAACAGATGCACATGGTCAGGCTCTCCGTCCATCTCAATAATTTCGCATTCAAGTTTTGCCGCAGCGGAGTCAAATACATC
>NZ_MIIZ01000543.1:0-8656 GCF_001743005.1 Shigella sp. FC1967
TTGCTTTTTGACATATTTTATTTGTAAATTCCACATCATAAAAAAAAATACATCCATTTGCCAATTTTTTCGCTATTTTTTGTTATTACTGTCATTATCAGATGAAAAAATAAACCCCAAAAAATCATTTTCTTTAATTTTCATAAAACACCTAATTTAACGATGGTAAAAATTTTAGTGTAGTACTACTTTATTATATTAACGTTCCTCTTTCACTTTCTGTGCCTCCTTTCTCACATTTTCACCTTATAGATCGAACCTTCTGACATCTGTACATAGGCAGAAATAAATCTACTAGTTGGAATATCAATGGGATCTCCATCGTTGAAACTCTCAATCTCATTACTCGCAACCTACGGGGTAAAAGGAGAGAATCGATAATCAAAAATGTAAGTAGATAATGATTTTTTCTTATTACCTTTACTGTATGACTTGACTTGAATTGATATTCCATAAAATCCATATACCGACTGAAAAACTTTTTGTAATATATTCGTCCATGAATTTTATATTTAAAACTTAACTATTTTCGAGCCTATCATTGTCGCTTTTCCACCTACTCTTACTCGACGAATTGTATTTTCTGTTGAATCAATAATAACGTGAATAAGAGAAGAACATTGCATTGCACGCCCCTGCTCTAATAAAAAAATGTGTTTTGTGAGGGAATACATGCTTAACAAGATAACAACCTAAAGCACCGCTAGAACTTCCTGTCGCAGACTCTTCATTGATACCATATAAAGGGGCAAAATTACGGCAATGGGCAGTGATTTCTTCATCTTGGCTTAGCTCAAAAACATGAAAACCAATCGTATTAAATTCACGACTTAAGTTTGCAATTGCATCAAAATTAGGTTTTAGATTATCTAATTGTCCCAATTGTACGGGGATCAGCATATCAGGTAATCCCGTTGAAAATATCTCAATGGGTAAGCCTGTTTCAGAAATAGTTTCGCAATTTACGCCCAGTGCAGCAGCGACAATATCGACATTTGGAGCTTGTCGAGAAACAGGTAATGTTTGCTCCATAACGATATTTTCAGTATCAATTGCGACGCTTAAAATGCCCGCTTTCGTTTTTTGTGTGTAATGACCCGCTGCTAATAAATTAAGTGAAGATAAAGTAAAAAATAGCGCCAATGTAGCATGACCACAAAAATCGACTTCTCCTTCAGGGGTAAAAAAATCAACTTTAAAATCAGTCTCTTCACCTTGATAAACAAAAGCGGTTTCAGAAAACCCAACTTCTTTAGCGATAGCAATTTTCTGCTCATCACTTAATTGAGGAGGATTAAGTACCACGCCAGCAGGATTGCCACCTTTATTATCTCGAGTAAATGAGTTTACAAGGTGCACTTTGATCTCGTGCTCTACTGAGCGTATCGCTTTATTTTGCATATATTTCCCGCATAGCTTCAAATAATATTAAGTCTGTGTGTAAATACAGAGTGTACTAAATCTATCTTATAACGTTCGATTTTAAATACTTTTTAAGTGTTAGATAAAACACGCGCTAATTAGCGCAAACATCCGACACGCTATCTAACCCTTGCTGTCTTTGTTCAAATATGACGCTTTTCTTATCACCCTCTCGGATTATTTTTAAGATATAAATACTATCAAAATCACTGCTTTTCCATTTAGGTATTAATTTAGGATCCCCCCCCTTCTTGCTTCATGATATCTCGTGCCACTTTAACTAAATTATCATGCTCCCATGCAATAAAAATCACTGCATTTTCATATTTCATACTTAACAGATCTTCACGCAACTCTTTTATCTCTTTAGCATGATATTGAAGATGAATAGGCAATGAGGTTTTAATAGCAATAGGTGAAATCGTTTGGAGTGAACGTAATGAATTTCCTAGCTTACTTTGTTTAGGTGCTGCGGCAAATAAGGCATCAGGTTTGCCAAATTGATTGATAAGCACATTAGGTAGGGCTAGTGCTCTATTTAATCCTTTACAGGTCAGTTGCCCACTATCATTATCAGGTTTTTCACCATGTCTTATAAAGACAAGTGTTTGCTCAGAATACGCCATATGACTAAATCCTAAAATAAATATGCTCAAAAATATAAATACACTGCGCATACAGCGTTACCTTTAAGTCCATTGAGTATAAGTCCATGAGTAAGTTAAAATACATCTAACATTAACCATAAACTCACCTGTTTTAAGTCATCCAGTTTATCATAGTCAAACGTATTTCAGAGGGGGAGCAAACCTTAGATAGCGTCCATTTAACCACGCTTATATTCATTGACGGTTATTCTACTTTCTAAACGCCCTAAAATTAATTAACAAACATTAAAATAGAACAAACAATTGTTAACGGAAAATAAAGAATATCTTTAATTTTTCATTACTTTTCATCCAGCTTTACAAAATTAAATGAAACTTAAATACTCAGCACATTTAGATAAAAAAAGGGAGCCAAACCCTTTTTTACAATAAAAATAATGTGTTAAAAATCAATGCAAGTCTTTTTATCTCCTTTTATTTCGTTTAATGACTAAAGTTCTTTCACTGCTTACCGATACTGTTTGTTCTTAAATAAGTTACCAATACTTATTAATTACTATTTATCCAGGGTTAAGCATGTTCTTTAAAAACTTTAAAATTCGTACAAAGTTAACCATCGCATTTACAACTTTTTGTGATGTTAATTATGTTAGGTTCTGGTTTTGCACTAATGGGTTTAAATAGTGCGAATCAAGATATTCATGATGTCGTTGATGATATCTACCCAGCCACAGTAAAAGCCAATTTGCTGATTAATAATTTCAATGAGTTTATTATATTTCAGCAACTCACTATGCTTGATGAGCAAGGGAGTTTAGCCGCTGAGCAAGAGAGCAAAAAAGCAGAGATCACCGCTAAGATTGCGCAATTACTGAAAGAATTAGACGAAACCACACACGATGCTGAGTCAAAAAAAAATCTTAGCTGAAGTTTATGATATTCGTCAGCAATATATCACCTCTCAAAACTTCGTGGTGAAGGCATTTAATGAAAATAATAGACACGCAGCCGTCAATGAACTAATAACAAAAACGTCCGCTATTCAGTTAAGGTATCGCGATAAAATCTTAGCGTTTATTGAATTGCAAAATCAAAAAATGGAGAAAGCGGGTGACGCTGTTGAGCGTGATTTTATTGAGAAAAGAGTATTTTTAGTATTATTAACCCTCGTCAGCATTATTGTGGGCAGCATTTTAGGGTGGTTTATTACTAGAGGTATTACTCTTCCATTAGAAAAGGCAATAAACTTTGCCAAAGCGATTGCCAGTGGTGATTTAACACAAGATGTTAATACTGATTACCATGATGAAGCAGGAATATTATTACAAGCGCTTGCTGACATGAAAATGCACCTATTAGACGTGGTGCAAAATGTACAAAATGGTGCTGAAAATATTTCGTCAGCAGCAGAACAAATTACGGCTGGTAGTCAAAATTTAGCGGCAAGAACAGAAGAACAAGCGACATCAGTAGAAGAAACAGCAAGCTCGATGGAGCAAATGACGTCAACGATTAAAAATACCGCTGCTCATACTCATGATGCCATTAATGTTGCTGAAAAAACTGAAATTGTCGTCCATCATAATGGCGAAATGATGCTTCAGTTAACTGAAAAAATGAGAGCAATAAATAGTTCATCATCTCAAATGACTGATATTATTAATTTAATTGATGCCATTGCATTCCAAACGAATATTCTTGCGCTAAATGCCGCGGTTGAAGCCGCTAGAGCGGGTGAACATGGTAAAGGTTTTGCGGTTGTTGCTGGTGAAGTCAGGTTACTCGCACAAAAAAGTGCAGATTCCGCTAATGATATACGCACCCTTATCGATAATTCATCAACTCAAACACAAGAAGGCATGGAGTTAGTTGAACAAGCAGGCTCGCAAATTCAGAAAATGATCACTGATGTCGAGGAGATCAGTGCATTATTACGAGAAATCGGGCAAGCAAGTAATGAGCAAAGCGATGGTATATCGCAAATCAATAATGCTATAAGTCAGCTTGATTCAACGACACAACAAAATGCGGGATTAGTCGAGGAGTCTGTCGCTGCCGCCGGTTCACTCAATGAACAGGCAGTAAACCTCAATAAATTAGTTAATTACTTTCAGATTAAAAATATCTAATATTTAGTTGAATAAGTTTATAAAAAATAAAGGTCACTAACCTTCTACCATAGTGACCTTTACATATGCTTTATACATGCTCTAAACGACGATATAAATCAATCATCTCAGCCAAAAACATGAGTTAAATGCGCTTTATATTCAATAATATCTTGATCAACATTTGGCTCTTTGATCACATCATTTGTCATAAAAAGTAGGTAATTGAGACAGCCCTAAAAAATTGTTGAGATTTGTGGAAAGCAAAATAAACACCATCAACACCTCTACCATCAAAGAAATTACCAAATTCATTAAAAGCTTCAACTGGCGCATTCCAAGTTACGGAAATCATATATTGTTTTCCTTGTAGCAAACCGCCTGTACCATATTGTTTTTTAGGATCACGACGTGTACGCCCATCGTTCTCATACAATTTACCGTGTCCTAAGGTGTAGACATCATCCATATACTTTTTCACTTTCCATGGCATCATCATCCACCAACCTGGCATTTGATATACAATAGTGTCAGCCCATAAGAATTTTTCAATTTCTTCTTCGATATCATAGCCTTCCTCTATTTGAGTTTCTTTAACACTATGACCTAATGTTACTAAATGCTCAGAGGCAATATCATGTAATGTACGGTTTAGTCGACCTGCAGAGTGACCAAAGTTTTGACCACCATTGATCAGTAAAATATTCATTTCAACTCCTAAATTTTTTCTTTCGATACGTCTAATGGAGTTAATTTAACAGGAAATGAACAGGTTAGCACACAACATAAACCCCCAAATTAATTTTTAAATTCAGAGTTACAATCTTTATATTTAATCGAAATAAGATTATATAAAAATAAAAAAACCAAAAATAATCGTTTTTACGATTATGTATATTAATAATAACGATTATTGCTTTTTAGGTAAAAAGTCTATTGTTGCTCAGGCTATTTTTTTAAACGGCAGACTGTTATAACATTAATTAGAGCACCTTCTAACCTGATAAGAGAGTATTACTCTCATATTAAAATCAGCGGTAAGAACCTAAGCGTATTAGGGGACTCGAAATTACAACTTTAATGTGTCAGATAAATATTGAGTTAAACTGTCAATAAAAACGCGAATGCGCTGACTCACCACGCGATCACTATAATAAACCGCATGAAAAGGTAATGGGATCGACTGTAATTTATCACTAAATAGCTCAACTAATTGACCTTCTTGAATATCTTTATTCACCATAAAATCAGATAAACAAGCAATCCCTTCACCACTCACACATAATTGCCTTAATGTTTCACCACTGTTTGAAGATATTCCTTTTGTTACCGTAATTAATTCATTCTTTTCGATTTCTAAAGGCCATGTATTTAATGAAACAGGCTCTGTAAATGTTAAACAAGTATGCTCGCTTAACGCTTGTGCTGTTGTCGGAATTCCTTTTTGCTCTAGATACTTTGGCGAAGCAATAATTTTACGATAGCTATTAAATAAAGGGCGTGCACGTAAACTTGAATCAGTTAAATGACCTACTCGTATAGCCACATCCACTTTACGCTCAATTAAATTTACAAAAGTTTCTGATGAAACTAGGGATAAAATAATATCAGGGTATTGTTGACGAAAAATAGAAATAAAAGGGATCAAGAGATGTAATACAACAGGGGTAGCCGCATCTATTCGTAATAAACCTTTAGGTGAGCTTTGTGTACCATATAACTCATTTTCAGCGGCTTGCATTTCCTGCAAAATCACTTTCATCCGTTGAAAATAAAGTTCTCCTTCTACGGTAAGATCAATTTGGCAAGTCGTTCTATTCAATAAATTAACACCTAATTTATCTTCTAATTTTTTCACTGTACGGCTGACGGCTGAGTTAGCCAAATTCAGTTTATCTGCAGCTTTTGTAAAGCTTTTATGTTCAACAACTTCAACGAATACTCTCGCTTCTTCTGATGTTGCTTTCATACAATAAGTCTCAGTGCTATTAGGTAGTATATTGAGATTTAAGGATACGGATATTTTTTTTATTATTGCAATTAAGTTAACAGTGAGAAGTGAATAGTGTGTTATTGAGAATAGTGCGAATGATATAAAAGAAACGTGACGACATAAAAAAACAAGCAGATATACATCATGTACACCTGCTCCAATCATGATTTATACATGAAAATATTTAATTAAAAATAATGAGACACATTAACAGAGGGTAAATAAAATTAAGCTAATTTTTCAATAAATTTGATATCTAACAATTCAAATTTTATCTTTTAGATTTTCAACAAACGCTTTCATATGTTCCCGTCTCGTTATGTTTATCAATAGCGTTCTGGTCTTTCCATATTTCAAAGAAAAATAAATGTTCTTGGTTGAGTAGTATCCTTATGAAGCTCATATTGAATGCACCCTTCATCTTTATGACTCGGTTTTATCATTGCTTTGCAAGCAGATAACACTTCATTTTCATGATTTTCCTTTGCCACAATTGTGGCAATCAATCTGATATTGTTCATATGAAATCCTGTATTCCAACATAAATATAAATGACAAATAAATAACGACCTGAAATGACTCTAGCACAATTTTTTATTTCATTATTTACATTTAGGCAAAAATAAGTTGCTGATACAGCTATTGTCATTACGATTATTATTTCTTTAAAAATCTATTCAATAAAATAAACACCATATTTATTATTGCTATTTAAGCAATAGTCTATTGTTTTTTTCCTTATTTATTGCTTTTAATCACTTTATTAAACTAGCGCCATATCAATTTTTGAGCTCTGCTCTTTTTATTAGGAATAATAATGAAAGCTTTTTTCCCTCTATTAGCACTCGCAACCGGTGCTTTTGCTATCGGTGCAACAGAATTTACGCCTATGGGGTTGTTACCGAATATTGCCTCTGGGTTAGATATCTCAATAACAACAGCGGGGGGATTAATTACAGGTTATGCCGTGGGTGTTATGGTAGGCGCGCCTATTATGACATTAGGATTAGGTCGGTTAACAAAACGACATGCCTTAATTTTTCTATTATTGCTCTTTATTGCAGGTAATTTATTAGCCTCGCAATCAAATAGCTATTTGGGATTAATGATTGCCAGGCTAATAACGAGCCTTAATCATGGTGCTTTTTTTGGTATTGGGTCGGTCGTAGCGGCAAGCCTTGTTGAAAAACATAAACAAGCAGCTGCCGTTGCTGCGATGTTTATGGGATTAACACTTTCAAACTTAATCGGTGTTCCTTTAATGACTTGGATTGGTCAAGTTTATGGCTGGCGTTTAGCCTTTATCCTTATTTCTGGATTAGGTATTGTGACATTGATAGGTTTATTAATGCTTCTACCTTCGATGCCCAAAGGAAATAAGCCGAATATCAAATATGAATTAAAAGTACTCACTCGTTTACCTGTTGTGTTAGCACTACTAACGACTGTATTTGGCGCTTCTGCTCTTTTTGCGCTTTATACATACATTGCCCCTTTCCTTATTAATATCGTTCATGTCAGTGAAAGTGATGTGGCAATGCTACTTATTGTGATTGGATTAGGATTTACCGTAGGTAATTACCTAGGGGGGAAATTATCGGCAAAAGGAATTGATAGAACATTGGTGATATTTTTTGTATTACTGATTGTGTCTATGCTCATACTCCCGCTTGTTTCAAGTAACCTGTACCTAACAGTGATCACTCTCTTTATTTGGAGTGCAGCAAGTTTTGCACTTGTACCTCCATTACAGATAAAAACAATGCAAATAGCTCATGATGCTCCGGGTTTAGTCTCATCAGTGAATATTGGTGCATTTAATTTAGGTAATGCTATTGGAGCTATTATTGGTGGAGTTGCTTTAAAGTACGGTTATAACATTGTCCCTTTAAGCGCGGCATTAGTTGGGATCGTGGGTTTATTACTGGTTTTTTCTCAATTTAAAGTGAAAAGAGAACCACAAAACAGCTTGGCTTAGTCTTTAACGTCTATTTACACTCACTCAAAAAAGGAACCTAGCTCACACTTTGGTTCTTTTTTTTTATGTGTAACAACGTCGCCAATAAAATGTAAACAATTTTACTAATATCAGACAAACTATTTGTTTTCGCCGACTTATTTTGGAGGTTATGGATAGCGGCAAATGTTAAATCCTAAAACATTACTAACATAATCGCTGATTTCTGTTATCAAAACAGAGCCATTTAATGATGAAAATAACCTTTTCACTATTAATACACTCACTATAATCTCAGGGTAATCTCTCTTATTGTGAGATAAGCTTATAGCGCTAAAACAGACAGCAACACATTTATACGCTAAAGAAAATACCCGCTATAGATTATTACGTAGTTAAAAAAACAGAAATAATTATCTGCAAACTCACTTTTTAACCACGGTTTTACTTTGATTATTTGTATGACAATTATCTTAGGAAAACTTAATATCACATCTAAAAATGAGACTGTTACTTTAAAAAAATTTCATGACTTATCTTTGCTCTAGAATAATCAAATTCAAAACAC
>NZ_MIIZ01000544.1:0-201 GCF_001743005.1 Shigella sp. FC1967
CCCCCGTACAAACGGGGCAGACTGTTGTCGCGGCTGCGGCAGAAAAGGCATCATTCTTCAACCCCCCGTACAAGCGGGGCGGACTCGATGAGAAAGCAGCCAGTCCAGCAGCTCATCCTTTAACCCCAGCGAAAACAGGGCAGACTAAAGATTAAACCTATGGGAGCGCTGCACGATACTTTAACCCCCGCTGGTGCGGGG
>NZ_MIIZ01000545.1:0-201 GCF_001743005.1 Shigella sp. FC1967
AAAAGTTTAAATTTCTCGAATTCATCAAAGTTAGGTGCTTATCAAAAATTACAGGCCATGGCGGGCTTACCTGAGTTGGCGCCTGTTTATGCGATTGATGCGCCAAGTGGTTCCATGGATGGCTCCAGTCGTCCTACTGTGGCTTTATCAACACTGATTAAAAAACACAATTTACCCATTTCAGCACCACAGGCATTTAAA
>NZ_MIIZ01000546.1:0-201 GCF_001743005.1 Shigella sp. FC1967
GCTACAGACAAAGTACGACCTTGACCACAAAAGTCCCGTTTTACTTTGTGTCCGTAAATGTGTGTTTTGCTGGCGCAGCAGGCGCGACGATACTGATTTCAGATTGTTGACCATCACACTGACCGCCAGTTTTGGCGGGTAAGCAACCAGCAGATGCACATGGTCAGGCTCTCCGTCCATCTCAATAATTTCGCATTCAAG
>NZ_MIIZ01000547.1:0-200 GCF_001743005.1 Shigella sp. FC1967
ACGGCTTGAAATGAAGCGCTCATATCAAAACCACAAATCAGTTGTTTTAGCTAAAGTAGCTAAATATTAGCCAGTACAGCTAATCACATAAACACAGTGGTACGGCTTGAAATGAAGCGCTCATATCAAAACCACAAATCAGTTGTTTTAGCTAAAGTAGCTAAATATTAGCCAGTACAGCTAATCACATAAACACAGTG
>NZ_MIIZ01000548.1:0-200 GCF_001743005.1 Shigella sp. FC1967
GACAAATGGTCAGTTTCTTTCCTGCTAGTTGCACTTTCAGCAACCACAATATCCATGGATTGTGAATACTGTCGTCCCACTTCAAGCGCTAATTCAATACTGACAAATGGTCAGTTTCTTTCCTGCTAGTTGCACTTTCAGCAACCACAATATCCATGGATTGTGAATACTGTCGTCCCACTTCAAGCGCTAATTCAATA
>NZ_MIIZ01000549.1:0-200 GCF_001743005.1 Shigella sp. FC1967
GCGTTTTCAGGATGATCCGGTTTTATGACGATTCTGATAAATCTTTTAGATATTGAAAGAGTAAGCGGAATGATTTTGGCGGCTTATTCGCTTCTTTTTCTTTTTTTCGCATTACGGATAAGAGTGCGTAATTGTTGGCGATCAGCCATCGGATAAAGTGCAACCACTTCTTCAATGACTTCATTGCCACCTTCGATAAG
>NZ_MIIZ01000550.1:0-200 GCF_001743005.1 Shigella sp. FC1967
TAACACCTAAACTCTCAACAAGCTGAAGCGCCTGCTCTCCATCCAACTTCACTCCATCTAAATTAATTCGCCTTGCATCAAGCTCGCCAAGCGCCCACCGTAATCACAACCAGTAAAATCAGCCAAAGACCAATCAAACGATGAAAACTCCCCACAAGAAAGATCGGAGCCACGAAACACGGCGCCAGTTATCACAGTGC
>NZ_MIIZ01000551.1:0-200 GCF_001743005.1 Shigella sp. FC1967
ATAAAAACAAAAAGCCTACCGCCCTCGTTTTACTCGGTTGGTCAAATCGCTTCTTGCCACAAAACAAGTTTGTGACTTTCAGCGATTTCGCATCGTTTTACTTGATCAGTTTGCACGATGTTAAAAACGCACTACAGAAGCCCGCAAAACCGTTCTAAACTTTCAGCGTAGATTTGGGTGTTTTATAGGGTGATCGTGTC
>NZ_MIIZ01000552.1:0-200 GCF_001743005.1 Shigella sp. FC1967
TAAGACTAAGACGTTGATAGGCTGGGTGTGTAAGCGTAGCGATACGTTGAGCTAACCAGTACTAATGAACCGTGAGGCTTAACCTGACAACACCGAAGGTGTTTTGTCAGAGAGACAAAACGATGAAGTAAGCTTGTTTAAGATTGATAATTACTGGTGACGAGCCGTTAAAAGGTGAGGCACGGGTAATAAAACAGAAT
>NZ_MIIZ01000553.1:0-8574 GCF_001743005.1 Shigella sp. FC1967
GATGACCTATCAATTTAATAGTATCAATCGATAAGACTAACCATTAATAATTCACTATCATTATTAACAGAAATTGAGATATTGAGTTATTAATTATTTAGGGAGAACGATTATGAGTACTGCTAAATTAGTCAAATCCACACCTTCAACTCTGCTTTATACCCGTAATAGCCTCGATGACAGCGTAAAACTGCACGCAATCGAATTACTGCAACAGATGGTGACACAGTTTATCGACCTATCTCTCATCACAAAACAAGCGCACTGGAATATGCGTGGCAGAAACTTTATTTCTGTTCATGAAATGGTTGACGGCTTCCGCGATACCATTAATCAGCACACCGATGAATTTGCAGAGCGTGTTGTTCAATTAGGTGGCACTGTATTAGGTACTGCACAAGTGGTGAGTAAGAAAACACCATTAAAAGCTTATCCTCTGGATATCCATGATGTGCAAGATCACCTAAAAGCACTGGCTGATCGTTATGCCGTTGTTGCTAATGATATTCGTAAAGCTATTGACGAAGTTGAAGACGAAGATACCGCAGATATGTTTACTGCCGCATCGCGTGATCTCGATAAATTCTTATGGTTTATTGAAGCTAATATTGAGAACTAATTCTTAATATGAATGACCATGATGACGTTAAAAGGCTACCTCTTTTTCTTTAGGTAGTCTTTTTTTATTTATCTTTCCCTTTGGGCATATCAGGTTGATAAATAGGAAATATGGGTAACGCCGTTAATAAGCGTGAACCGTAGTTTTTTTGTTAATAAAACGCCTGTCATAAATAATAATTTCACCGTGGCAATGATGACTACGAATAAGGCGCCCAACTTGCTGAATTAAATTAAATGATGCACTTGGCAAACTTTGCACTTCAAAAGGATAACGTTTTAGAGATTTAAGCCATTCGCCTTCTGTCACAATCACTGGATCTGTCACGGGCGGAAAAGCAATTTTATGAATATGTACCTGTGTTAAATAATCCCCTTTTAAATCGAGCCCTTCAGCAAAAGATTGCAAGCCTATCAACACACTATTATCGCCCGCATCAATACGCTTACAATGTGTTTCAACTAATCGATAGCGAGGCTGATCGCCTTGCACTAATAAGCATAAACGCAAATCTTTCACTTCTTCTAAGAAGCCTTCCATTGCCCGTTGGCTACTAAATAAAACTAACTGACCTCGGTGGTTATCCTCTTCCATGCTGTGTCGAAAATACCGTGCCATCTCTTTTAAATGTTCACGTTCATGGCTTATCGTCGGTTCATAACGCATTTTAGGAATAACTAATCTACCCTGCTCTTTATGTTCAAAAGGCGAAGACAACGTAATAAAGCGATCATCGAAATGTTCACTTAATCCCGTTAATTCTTGAATGCGAGAATAGCTATTTAACGAGCGTAATGTCGCAGATGTGATAACCACATGTGGGATATTTTTCCATAATAATTGTGTCAATTGTTCGCTAACACGAATTCCTGCGCAATGAAAATAGAGATGAGACTGCTTTTTATCATAACGGCGAGTTAGCCATTTAGATACAGGCGCTTTAGAGGTTTGATCTAGTGTGGCTAAGCGCCAAAGTTTCGCCATATTTTCTAAATATCCCACCATTCTACTGGTCGTTAAAATGGCACGATGTAAACGCACAACATCTTCTTTCGCTGTGCGTTCTGTTAAATCGTTTAAAATAGCTTCGCCCAGCATTTTTAAACCATCCGTTAACTTAAATAGGGTCTGGCAACTTAACAGAAGTTGTTCAGGTAATTCACCTAACGGAAAGAGATATTCATCTTGTTCACTGCGTTCTGGTAATAGTGCGCGCGTGAACGTATCAACCTCTTGATAAGCTTCACGTAACTTAGCGATATGAGCATCAAAACGAATAGGATCTGCCAATTTAGGAGGACGTACAGGAATAAATTGCGCTAAATACTGGCTAACATGGCGCGTGATATTATCAAGCTGGTTATTAAGGGAGGCTAAGGTTATTTCCCCTTCGACTTCAAGTGCATCTCGCGCAACGTCAGGAATATGATGCCCCTCATCAAGAACCAACAGCAGATTTTTAGCATCAGGTAACACAGATTCACTTTCCATTGCTGCCATCACTAAAGCGTGATTGGTAATAACCACATCGACTTCATCAATTTCACGACGTGCAATAAAGAAAGGACAGCGATGATAATATTGGCAATTGCGCCCTAAGCAATTCATTTTATCCGTGCTAATTTTACGCCATAAATTGTCTGTTAGCGCACGTTTATGGTGATCACGTAAACCATCCCAACCAAAGTGAGTGAAATCATTTTTGAGTTCGTGGCAAATTTCTCTTTCTGCACTCGTCGCAACATCAACTTTATCTTCAAGCAAAAACATTAAGTCAATTTGCTCACCTTCTGTTGCACAAATTGCCTCTAAATTGCGAGGGCATAAGTAACGCCCACGGCCAAAAGCCCCCGTAAACGTAAGATCAGGAATGATTTTTTTAAGTAAGGGCAGATCTTTGCTATAGATTTGATCTTGCAGAGCCACATTTGCTGTACTGATTATTAGTGGCTTTTTCTCATCACGGCTAATGGCAATACCTGGAATAAGATAAGAGAGCGTTTTACCTACGCCAGTCGGGGCTTCTATCACTAAATGGCGCCCCATTTCATCAGAAAAAGTCTTCGCCACCTCAGCGATCATTTCACGCTGTGGCGCCCGAGGAATAAACCCTTCAATATGCTCTGGTAAGGCTTTATACCACTGACTTATTTGATTTTTAACGGATTGAGAAAGGGACATAACCACTCTGTAACTGATTTTAAGAAAGGCGTCATTGTCTCATAATACTGTATAAAAATCAGTAGTTACCTTCATTTGTTCTACTTTTTCATTAAAGAATGGATAACACCTCGAAATTATTGAGCTTTGTTATAGATTATTAATTCAACTCTTCATAATATGAGTATTCATTACGTAATCTCTAAAAGAGTCTTATAAAAAATATGATTTATTGTTTTTATTAAACACAACACCCATTAAGAGACATCTATAATGACTTCTGCAAAGCGCCCTATTTTTAACTTAGAACTTGATTTACTCCGAACCTTTGTTGCTGTTGTCGATGGAAATACCTTTGCAGCAGCCGCTGAATCTGTGTGTCGTACACAATCTGCTGTAAGCCAGCAAATGCAACGGCTTGAATCACTGATAGGAAAAGAGTTGTTTGCTCGCCAAGGCCGAAATAAAACACTGACAGAAGCCGGTACACAACTGCTTAACTACGCTCGCCGTATTTTACGTCTGAATGATGAAGCGTGCCTTTCATTGATGCATGAAGAAATTGATGGAATTTTAAAAATTGGTTCTCCTGATGATACGGCAAACACGATTTTACCTGATCTTCTCGCCCGTTTTTCTGGCGCCTATCCTCGCTTGATCATGGAAATTATTGTTAAACGTAGTCCATTTTTAATGGCAATGTTAGAAAATAACGAACTTGATTTAGCCATTTCGACCGAAGAACATGTGGGTTATCCCAAAATTGTATTACGTGTTTCCCCCTCTTTATGGTATTGCGGAAAACACTTCAGATTTGATCTCGATGAACCCCTACCATTAGTCGTCTTAGATGAACCCAGCACATACCGCGATATGATGATAAATCATCTTGATCAACAAGGTATTCGTTGGCGGATCGCTTATGTGGCTACAACCCTTTCAGGTGCCAGAGCCGCAGTACGTGCAGGCTTAGGCATTATGGCGCGTTCAATTGAGCTTTCAGGTGATGATTTGCGCATTTTAGGTGAAAAAGAAGGCTTACCTGCTTTACCCGCAATTAGTTATAACCTGTATCTCAATGCCAATAGCCCAGGGAAAGCAGCCCAAATACTGTTTGATTCATTAAAAAACGAACAAAATGAAGTCATTAATCACGCTGATATAACACTTCAACAAGAATAACCAAAATAAATAAACCATTGCAATAACACATCAAAATTAAAACAGGACACCGATTATGACCCAATTCCATGGCATTTTTCCTTACCTTGTTTCGCCTGTTGATCAAACAAAAGGGACTATCCTTGAAGCCTCGTTACGCCGCTTGGTTGAGCATCTAATCTCAAGCGGTGTTCATGGCTTAAGCCCATTAGGTAGCACTGGCGAATACGCTTACCTTTCTCAAGCACAGCGCAATGAAATTGTCCGTATTACTGTTGATCAAACCGCAGGACGTATTCCTGTTATCGCCGGTGTCGCCAGTTTTTCAACCGCAGATGCTTGTCATCAAGCTGAGCAATATGCTCAATTAGGCGTTGATGGCATGGTATTGATTTCACAAAAAATGTACCCGTTAAGCGAAACGGCTCAAGCGGGTTATTTCCAAACCATCGCAGAAGCATTTCCTGAAAAATCGATGACCATTTATACCAATCCGGGATTGTTGGGCGATGTTCTTCCTATCTCTTTATTCAATGAACTTAGTTATATTCCCAATATCGAATATATTAAAGATGCTTCAAGCAATACAGGTCGCTTACTCACCATGATCAATACGTTTGGTGAACGCGTTAAAATCTTTAGTGCTTCAGCGCATATTCCCTTGTTAGTATTAAAACTTGGCGGTGTAGGTTGGATGGCGGGTCCTGCTTGTGTATTACCCAAACAATGTGTTGAACTGTATGAGCTCGCAACGAAAGGCGACTTTGATACGGCATTAGTAAAACAAAAAGAGGTGTGGCAAATCAATGAAGCATTTACAAAATACTCACTCGCATCATGTATTAAAGCATCCCTAAATATTCAAGGCTTTGAAGTAGGCTCACCTATTTTACCGCAAGAGCCTCTAAATGAAGCAGCAATGAACGATCTACGTCAAATTATTGCTCGTCTTAATTAATAAGCTGTTCTTAATTTAGAAATAACAAAGGCTGGATTTTTCCTATTCTGGTCTTTGTTATCTATTTAACGCAAATTTCCACCCAAAAGATAAGCCAATACTGTACGATATTGAATAAGAATGAAATAATAACCGCCGCTGTTGTAAAACCGAGTTTATCCTATCACTGTAACGAGGAGAGAATACATGCCCATTTCCGTCAGTGAAATAATGGAAATATTGCCTCATCGTTATCCATTCTTATTAATTGATCGTGTTATTTCTGAGCCAGCTGAACTTACCCTTGGTAGATTAGCGGCCATTAAAAATATCACTACCAATGACACCGTTGTTTTTGGCGAGTTTTATCCACCTTTATTACTACTTGAAAGCATGGCTCAAGCTTCGGGTATTCTTGCACATTACTATCTTTCACCTATGGAGAAAGATCAGCAATGTTATTTTGCCAGCATAAAGAATGCACGCTTTTATGATGTGGTAAAAGCAGGCGATCAACTACTTATTGAAATCCAATTTCGCCGACAACGACGTACTATTGTTAGCTTTTCAGGTACGGTAAAAATCGGAGAAAACACAGTGTGTACATCTGAATTTATGTGTGCAAGGCAATAAAGAAAGGATTGGTAGAAACACCAATCCTTCTTTCCACAACCATCTTGCTTGTATTATTTCAGCTTAACTTTCTCTTTCTTTAATACGTAATAATTGTGTTATTTCTGAAATAGTGACATTATCGAAATGCAGTATTTTTTTCAACTAATTGTGCCGATTGTTCAGTTTCTATTACCAAAGATGCATTATCATAAAACTTACTGATGACATCTTTATCTGTCATTGGATTTTTCGAATTACCATACTGAATATCTAATCTCTCCGTGATCTTCTCGCCATTTTTTAATGTCACGAAAATTAATCCCGGAAAATAAGTAGGAAATGGAATTTCCCCTTTTTCGGGATAGCGATAACTTACACGTTTCGCTAACGATTGAATATCTTCCCGTTGTAGGTTTTCAGGTAATAATGAAGATAACGTTAAAGCATTATCTAAAAAGCCCGCAGCAAATAACCATGGCAAACTAAATTTGGCACCATAAGCTGTTTGAGGCGCCCATTTTGTTTCAGGTGGTTCACAAATCAAGGCGGCGGCTACTGGGTCGACAACGCACTCTACATTATCGATATCATCAATCGTGATCCCTTTTTTCAGCAATTGACGTCCGCAATCAACCGTTGCATGAGCAAAATGACATACTGGATAAGGTTTAATAGAAACATTTAAAAATTCCCATGTTTCACCTAATCCTAATGCCACTTGCTCTGGTTGCGCTTGCTCTCGAATACCATGTGTTTGATAAAGGCTATAACGACCTTCAAATATTGTTTCAGGGCCTGTCATCCCCCCTTTTGCTAATGATGCTGCGATAATACCTGATTGTGCAGCCCATCCTGCATGAAAGCATTTAGAAGATGAGCTATTGGTAAGGTATTCCGCAACGCCTCCTGCTTGGCTTCCTGTTAATCCTAATGCATTCACAGTTTGCTCTGGTGTCAATTTTAACAATGACGCGGCACAAGCGGTTGCACCAAAAATCCCCGCAATGGCTGTGGCATGAAAACCGCGCTGATGAAATCCACTATGACTTGCTAAGCCTACTCTTGCTGCAACTTCCCAGCCAACCACCCACGCCGTTAAAATATCTTGTGATGAGGCACCGATAGATTCACCTAATGCAAAAGCAATCGGTGTTAATACCGCACTACCATGTGTAATCGAATCAGTGTGTGTATCATCAAAATCTAATGCATGCGCTGCAATACCATTTGTCAATGTAGCCACAGTGGTACTTGCTGTTAACGAACTTCCCCAAATGGGAATATCACCTTGACTATCAGGTAAAAAAGTCACGCCTTGGCGACTTTGAATGGCACTTTGTTGTACTGTTCCGGCAAGAGCGACACCTAATGTATCTAATAAATGAATCTTAGCTCGACTAACAACTTGGGCTGGTAAATCAGAAAAATGAGTTGTAGTAATAAATTGGGCTAACTGCTGACTCAATGTCATAAACACCTCGAAATAGATAAGAAAAAGCCAGCAATATCACCGGCTTTTAGATAATAAGAAGGTTGGAGGTAATCAAGTCACTTAATCATTTAACCAGCCAGAGGCTTTAGTTTGTGCGACAACACGATCAACTTGAGCGGGTGCATTACCCACATATGTCGTTGGATCTAAAAGTGCATCAAGCTCTTCTTGAGTAATGTGATCACGAATACGGGTATCACGATTAATCGCTTCAACGAAGGTAATACCTTCTTCTTGCCCAGACATTGATGCTTCATACACAATTTCATGCGCCGTTTGTTTACCTGCTTTATCAGATAAAGCAAACATCACACGCTCTGCCAGCATAAAGCCCCCTAGGATATCCATATTTTCGCGCATTTTCTCAACATGCACATTCAGTCCACCTATGACTGTTTTCATATTATCGAAGATAACTGACAGCATAAGGCACATTTCAGGCATGATCTTCCATTCCATTTTCCAGATCGCACCATCACGCTCATGTTGGTGTTTCATCATATCCGTTAAAACAGAAAGATTCGCTTTCAGGGTATTGCTTACACAAGCCGCATTTTCAACAATGGCAGGATTACGTTTATGTGGCATGGTCGAAGAACCTACTTGACCTTTACTGAAAGGCTCAGATAACTCATCAATTTCGTTATGTGCTAATAGTAAGATTTCATTAGCAATTTTACCTAAAGTCCCGCTAATTAAGCCCATTAGCATGCCATATTCGCTGAATCTATCACGCGCAGGCTGCCAAGATATTTCAGGTACACCTAAGCCTAAGCGTTTTAATACACGAGCTTCTAATTCATCCGCTTTATCGCTTAACGAGGCTTTTGTACCCACAGCGCCAACAACACTGCCAACAAATAAGCGGGGTTCAATTTCTTTAAGGCGTTGATAATGACGCGCTAATTCAGTTAACCAAATTGCAGTTTTATGACCAAACGTAATTGGTAACGCTTGTAATGCCAATGTGCGTCCAACCATGGGTGTGTTGCGATGTTGTTCACTTAATGATAGCAGTGCGCGACCTAATACTTTGATATCACGTAAGAAAGTCTGGTGAGCCTCTTTTAGTTGTAGTACAAGACCTGTATCAATCACATCTTGTGTTGTTGGACCAAAGTGAACATATTCCCCATAATGTTCTGGGCAAGCATGTTCTAAACCACGAATTGTTGGCACTAATGGATGCCGTGTAAGACGCACTTGTTCTAAGATATAATCCATATCAAGCTTTTCAAGTTTCGCGGTGTCTGAAATCACTTTTGCAGCATCTTTTGGGATCAAACCTAATTCAGCTTGCTCAATCGCTAATGCAGCTTCGTAATCAAGCCAATTTTGCATTCTGGTTTTATCAGAAAAAATAGTTCTCATTTCTTCTGTCGACCATAAATTCTTTAATAAAACAGAATCAAAAACGCTGGTTCCCATAATTATTTCCCCTGTTAAAAGAATAATAAAAAAATCGTTTTTTTAATAAAACGACTTGTTAGATTGTTATTTTATTTATGCAATATAATCTCAATAAAAACACTTTGATAATTTTAAACTAATTTCAAATATTTCTAATCAATTAAAAATAACATTAATTCA
>NZ_MIIZ01000554.1:0-24133 GCF_001743005.1 Shigella sp. FC1967
GATTAAGTGTTTACTTGCGGTTTTTGGGGTAGGAAAAAAGGAAGTTAAAAAAGAAAAGAAGAATAAGGTGGAAAGAATGGCGTAAAAAATACCTCACGACACAGGAATAAAGGGATAGTATCATTAGCCAATATTCGTTTTTATCTTACTTGGAATTTTTATTGTGACCTCATTTGCTGAACTTAACGCACTTCCTGCAGAACAACTCGCTAACCTTAATGAATTGGGTTATCTCACTATGACCCCAGTTCAAGAAGCTGCTTTGCCCGCTATTCTTGAAGGAAAAGACGTTCGCGCTCAGGCAAAAACAGGCAGCGGTAAAACGGCTGCTTTTGGTTTGGGACTTTTGCAACACATTGATGCAAAAAAGTTTAATACTCAATCACTTATTTTATGCCCAACGCGAGAACTTGCTGATCAAGTTGCAAATGAATTACGTCGTCTTGCTCGTTATCTTCCAAACATCAAAGTATTAACGCTGTGTGGTGGTGTTCCATTTAGTATCCAGCGTGATTCATTAATACATGCTGCACATATTATTGTGGCAACACCTGGCAGATTGCTTGATCACCTAAAAAAAGAGACGGTCACTTTAGATGATGTGAAAACATTGGTATTGGATGAAGCTGATAGAATGTTGGATATGGGATTTTTTGATGATATCAACGATATTATTTCTCGTATGCCTACGGCACGCCAAACGTTGCTTTTTTCTGCAACTTGGCCCAATGAGATCGCAACAATTAGCCGTAAGATCCAGCAAAATCCAGTAACTATTGAAATCAATTCTGTTGATGAACTTCCTGCTGTTGAACAGCAGTTTTATGAAATATCTCGTCATGGAAAAATTGGATTGTTGCAAAAGCTGTTAAGCCGTGAGCAACCTGCTTCTTGTGTTGTATTTTGTAATACGAAGCGAGATTGCCAAGATGTGTATGAAACACTGACAGAAAGTCATCAAAGTGTGCTCGCTCTACATGGTGATATGGAACAAAGAGAGCGTGACCAAACGCTTATTCGCTTTGCTAATGGAAGTTGTCGTGTATTAGTCGCAACAGATGTTGCGGCTCGTGGACTTGATATTAAAGCGTTAGAGATGGTGATTAACTACGAGTTGTCGTGGGATCCTGAAGTACATGTTCATCGAATTGGTCGCACAGCCAGAGCGGGTGAAAGTGGATTGGCAATTAGTTTTTGCGCGCCAGAAGAAATTCAGCGTGCTAATGCTTTAGAAGAGATGCTTCACTTAAAGATAAATTGGTTGCCAGTACCTACTGGGCTACAAATTATGCCTCTTGAAGCAACGATGGCAACATTATGTATTGATGGTGGTAAAAAAGCCAAAATGCGTCCAGGTGATATTTTAGGCGCATTAACTGGTGATATGGGGTTCAATGGTGCCGATATTGGTAAAATTATCATTAACCCAACACATGCTTATGTTGCTGTAAAACAATCTATTGCAAAACAGGTCTTGAAACAGCTGCAACAAGGTAAAATAAAAGGTAAAACCGTAAAAGTGAGATTGTTTAGATAACTCTATTTACTAAGAATATAAAAAGACAGCTTAAGCTGTCTTTTTTATGGCGCATATACATTGATAAGGTAATAAAATTAATATGTTGTTTTCTTAAGGGCTAAATAATCGAGTATTGTGCCAAATACAAGGCTTACCGCACCAACAATGACACCGTATAAAAAGAGTGTTGACGCCCAAGAACTTAATCTATCAGTATCTATTGATTGAATATAATTCACAGACTGGAACATCTCTAAAGTAGGTAGTGAATTTATTACCACAAGAATTAAACTGCAAATAAAGAAAAGAACCGTCAGCATCAAGCCATAAATAGCAAAGCGGTACTGTTTAATAAATAACGTTCTTCTAAGAAATTCACCTGTTTTTTGTGTGTATATAAGTGTATTTTTCGAAATCAACAGTAAGATAAGACCGGGTACAGAAGCCGCAATAGAAAAAAGGTAAAATGCTTCCCAACCATGGCTTTCAACATACCAGCCAGCAACGGGTCCAACATAAACACGACCAATCGCAGAAAGAGCCGAGAGCAACGCAAATTGTGTTGCTGAAAAGGAGAGATGACAAAGTGTCATCAGAAGGGCAACGAATGCGGCGGTTCCCATTCCGCCACAGATATTTTCAAATGCAACTACTGCTCCCATGCTATAAATACTTTGCTCAGAAACCGCTAAATACCAATAACCGATATTTGAACCACCTTGCAAAATACCAAAAATCATCAGCGCCTTAAATAAACTCCAACGTCGCATTAATAAACCACCTAATAATGCCCCGATAATAGTGGCTGCAAGTCCAAGTGTTTTATTCACTAATCCAACTTCACCTGCATCAAATCCAGCACCGCGTATAAGAAAAGTGGTACTTAAACTTAGGGCAAAGGCATCGCCCATTTTATACAGCACAATAAGCAGTAAAATTAGCCAAGCATTATTACGAGAGAAGAATTCATATAAAGGTTCAATAACAGCTTCATAGAGTGTTCGTGGCGGTTTTACAGTTGTTTCTGGCTCTTGGGCAAGTAGTGTCGCAATAATACCAATTCCCATTAAGGCTGCCATTAACCAATACATATTTTGCCAGCCAATATATTTATCCGCTAACCAAAGCGCCATACCTCCAGAAACAAGCATGGCTATGCGATAGCCTAATACAGAAACAGCAGCTCCTGTACCACGCTCATCAGCTTTTAATATATCTGTTTTATAGGCGTCAAAAACAATGTCTTGTGAAGCAGAGCAAAAGGCAACAATGACAGCTAAAGAGGCAAGCCACCATAAATGATCATTAGGATTTAAAAATCCCATTCCTGCAATACCAAGCACTAATCCTATTTGAGTAAGCAACATCCATCCTCGGCGACGACCAAGAAAAGAAGGGGTATAGCGATCCATAAATGGTGACCAGAGGAATTTAAAAACATAGGCTTGTCCCACCAATGAGAAAAAACCAATGGTTTTTAAATCGATATCTTCTACTGTCATCCAAGCTTGTAATGTGCCTGCTGTTAACGCCAGCGGTAATCCAGAAGTAAAGCCAAGTAATAGAAGAATAAATGATTTATACCAAGTGGTTTGTTTGAAGGCGGGCTGAACCATGCAAAATTCCTTTCAACGACCTGTTTGAGATAACAGGTCGTTTATGCTAATAAAATTAACGAGCGTTAGATTTGATAAATTGACTGACTGAAGCGTCTTTTGCCATATCGCCAACAAGTTCACTTAAGACATTGTTAATCGCAGCGGCAATTTTCTCATTAGTTGCACCAAATGGACCTTGAACATTGTAGCTAGTACGGAATGTTTTGGTATTAGAACTGCCATTTGGCAAGGTGACGATAACGGAAATGTCCGCTTTTGCACTGATATTATGACGAACACTTCCTTCACCTACGTCTGCATTGAGTTTATTGATAACAATAATCACATCCGCAGAAGCAGGGGAACCTATCATAAAACCACGAGCGACCATTTGTTTTTGTAAAACTTCTTGCATTAAAAATGCAATATCACGAGTTGGGACAAGGACTTCTAATTTACCGTTGCGGTTGATTTCCGCTAGGTTTTTAGATGCACGTTTGTCTTGGCTTGAAATATTCAGCGAAATAGGGCGCATTGTTGGATCGGCCGCAGGGACTGACATCACAGGCTCAATAGACAGTTTGTTACTAGGGGTTGCACAACCTGAAAGGAGTGTTAATGCAAAAACAGCACAGAGTAAATTTTTAATCATGAGGTAATCTCGGTTAAATATGTCTGTTGTGTTAACGAGTAGAATAGGCTTTAAACTTTAGCCTATCATACCACTGCTGATAGGTTGCTAATATCCCCTTAACGGACGAAATTATCTGATTTTATCAATTGATTTTATTTCAAATTACTCTCATTTCTGCCCATGTATATTGACAATATTCGGTCAATGGTTTTACTCAAGATGAAAAATAAGCGATTATCATCAGCAAAATTAAAAAGAATAAGTCCATCATGTTGTATTGATAAAGACTCAATCAATATAGTCTGGTTGACTTATTTTTTATTCACCATGGTATAAAGGCTAGAGTATTAGGGGTAGAGATGATCCGTGATGATATTGAGAATAAGCTGATTTCACGCTTTTCACCGCATTTTTTACAAGTAATAAACGAAAGCCATCGTCATAATGTGCCCGAAGGCTCTGAAAGCCACTTTAAAGTCATTATCGTGAGTGATGATTTTAATGAGAAACGTCGTGTTTCGCGCCATCGTGATGTGTATCAAACATTAGCTCATGAAATGGAAAATGGTGTTCATGCATTAGCATTACACACCTTTACTTTGAGTGAATGGAATGAACAGCAGGATAAAGCGTTACGCTCTCCTGGGTGTCGTGGCGGAAGCCAAGAAGATTAACAACCTTATCGTTAATCGTGAGTAAATAGATCTTAAGATGCGTATTTTTTTGTTCTTTATAGCGGAAAAAAGGGGAGAGTTGCTCGATTTTATGAAAAAATTGAGGAATAAAACGGCTCTTTCTCGACTCAACCCCTCTAGATCGTTATAATGTCGCGTCTAATTTTCAGTAAGGTTTCGGGATGCTTCTGATATCAGGGATCCTCGTTTTTTTAAATGTGGCGGCCCCGGTTCTGAAAGGAAAATAAACCTAAACATGTCAACATCATGTTAGTTTCCTTTAAAGTAGACCGAGCACTAAAACTTATTTTGAGGTAACAAGATGCAAGTTTCTGTTGAAACGACTCAAGGCCTAGGGCGTCGTGTCACAATCACCGTACCAGCCGCTGATATCCAAACTGCTGTAGACAGTGAACTGAAAAAAGCTGCTAAAACTGTTCGCATTGATGGTTTCCGTAAAGGTCACGTTCCAATGTCAATGGTTAAACAGCGTTACGGTATGTCAGTACTGAATGATGTTCTGGGTGATCTGATGCAGCGTAATTTCATTAACGCTATCATCGAAAACAAAGTAAACCCAGTTGGCGCGCCTGATTACAAACCAGAGCAATACAAAGAAGGTGAAGACTTTGTTTACTCTGTCGAATTCGAAGTTTTCCCAGAAATCGAACTGAAAGATCTGGAAAGCATTGAAGTAGTAAAACCTGTTGTTGCTGTTAAAGACGAAGACGTTGATAACATGTTAGAAACACTGCGTAAACAACAAGCAGAGTGGAAAGACAAAGACGGCGAAGTTGCAGCAGAAGATCGTGTAACTGTTGATTTCAACGGTTCTATTGACGGTGAAGAATTTGAAGGCGGAAAAGCTGAAGATTTCGTACTGGCAATGGGTCAAGGTCGTATGATCCCAGGTTTCGAAGAAGGCGTTATCGGTCATAAAGCGGGTGAAGAATTCACAATTGATGTGACTTTCCCAGAAGATTACCACGCTGAAAATCTGAAAGGTAAAAAAGCACAATTCGCTATCAACCTGAAAAAAGTTGAAGAGCGTGAACTGCCAGAATTAACTGAAGAATTCATTAAGCGTTTTGGTATTGCTGATGGTTCTGTTGATGGTTTACGTGCTGAAGTGCGTAAAAACATGGAACGTGAACTGAAAAATGCAATCCGTACTCGTGTTAAATCACAAGTTATTGATGGCTTAGTGAAAGCAAACGAAGTTGACGTACCAGCAGCCGCTGTTGACAGTGAAATCGAAGTTCTGCAACGTCAAGCCGCTCAACGCTTTGGTGGCGACGAGAAACAAGCTCTGCAATTACCACGTGAACTGTTCGAAGAACAAGCTAAGCGTCGTGTAATCGTTGGATTACTGTTAGGTGAAGTGATCAATAGTAATGAACTGAAAGCAGAAGACGACCGTGTGAATGCACTGATCGACGAAATGGCTTCAGCTTATGAAGATCCATCTGAAGTTGTTGAGTTCTACAACAAGAACGAACAACTGATGAACAATATCCGTAATCTTGCGTTAGAAGAGCAAGCGGTAGAAAAAATCTTAGCAAATGCTAAAGTAACTGAAAAAGAAACTAACTTCACTGAACTGATGAACGAAGTTCAAATGGGTTAATTTTTAACCGCGAATATTGGTTTTAAGCAAAAACCCGTGGTTTTTTACCACGGGTTTTTTTCAGTTTGTATGTATTTATCAAATTTTGCCTTGAAATTACAGCGATTATCTCCAGATAATTCTATATTCTCTGTATCACTCCTCGCGAGGCGCCTTGAATGTCTTGTGAGAGATTGGATGATTAAAAATGGTCATGATCAATTATCTCAAGTAAAATTGTTGTCATTGGCACCAATAAGAATGCAATAGGAGACAGATATGTCATTTAACGACACACAGGAACAATTCGCACCTAATATGGCTCTGGTGCCGATGGTTATAGAGCAAACTTCGCGAGGAGAGCGTTCTTACGACATTTACTCTCGTTTATTAAAAGAACGTATTATTTTCCTGACTGGCCAAGTTGAAGATCACATGGCTAATCTTATCGTTGCTCAAATGCTCTTTTTAGAAGCAGAAAATCCAGAGAAAGACATCAACCTGTATATCAACTCACCAGGTGGTGTCATTACGGCGGGTATGTCTATTTATGACACGATGCAGTATATCAAAGCAGATGTTAGTACCATTTGTATGGGGCAAGCGTGCTCAATGGGGGCTTTCTTATTATCTGCTGGTGCGAAAGGCAAACGTATTTGCTTACCTAACTCTCGTGTGATGATCCACCAACCATTAGGTGGTTACCAAGGTCAAGCAACAGATATTCAAATTCACGCCCAAGAAATTTTGAAAGTAAAATCCCGTATGAATGAGTTAATGGCTCAACATACAGGTAAATCTATTGAAGAAATAGAAAGAGACACTGAGCGTGATCGTTTCTTATCCGCTAACGAAGCGTTAGAATACGGATTAGTAGATAAAGTCTATACTCAACGTAGCTAATCATTACACGTTGTAATAGTAACTGAATTAATACGTTTCCTTTGTGGGCTAATAATGCATGGGAAACGGCTATCAATATTTATGTAAAAAAGACTTTCTTCTTCTTATATATGATATGAAGAATAACTAAGTGAGGTTGACTGATGACAGATAAGCGCAAAGATAGCTCCGGGAAGCTTCTGTATTGCTCTTTCTGCGGTAAAAGCCAGCATGAAGTAAAAAAAATTGATCGCTGGCCCGTCGGTTTATATCTGTGATGAATGTGTCGATCTTTGTGTTGATATCATTCGTGAGGAAATAAAAGAACTGGCACCTCATCATGAACGCAGTGAATTGCCAACGCCACATGAAATCCGTAAGCACCTTGATGACTATGTTATCGGTCAGGAATTGGCTAAAAAAGTGCTGGCTGTTGCCGTTTATAACCACTATAAACGTCTGCGTAATGGCGATAAAGCCAATGGTGTTGAGCTAGGGAAAAGTAATATTTTGCTGATAGGCCCTACTGGTAGCGGTAAAACGTTATTAGCAGAAACATTAGCACGCTACCTTGATGTTCCTTTTACTATGGCAGATGCCACAACGCTGACAGAAGCGGGTTATGTGGGTGAAGATGTTGAAAACATCATTCAAAAACTGCTACAAAAATGCGATTACGATGTGCAAAAAGCGCAACGTGGTATTGTTTATATTGATGAAATTGACAAGATCACCCGTAAATCTGAAAACCCATCAATCACGCGTGATGTGTCTGGTGAAGGTGTACAGCAAGCATTATTGAAATTAGTCGAAGGCACTGTCGCTTCTGTTCCACCTCAAGGTGGACGTAAGCATCCACAACAAGAGTTTTTACAAGTTGATACTTCTAAGATCCTCTTTATTTGTGGTGGTGCATTTGCAGGGCTCGATAAAGTGGTTGCACAGCGTTTAAATACACATTCAGGTATCGGTTTTGGTGCAGAAGTCAAAAGCCAAAATGAGAAAGCTAGCGAAGGTGAGCTATTAGCCCAAGTTGAGCCAGAAGATCTGATTAAATTTGGTCTTATTCCTGAATTTATTGGGCGTTTACCTGTTGTTGCAACGCTAGGTGAATTAAACGAAGAGGCGTTAATTCAAATTTTACAAGAACCTAAGAATGCATTGACTAAGCAGTATCAGGCCTTATTTAAATTAGAAGGTGTAGATTTAGAATTCCGTAAGGAAGCACTGACGGCAATTGCGAAAAAAGCCATGGTACGTAAAACGGGGGCTCGTGGTTTACGTTCGATTGTTGAAGCTGCATTACTTGATACGATGTATGACCTTCCTTCATTTGAGCATGCAGAAAAAGTGGTCATTGATGAAGGCGTGATTAATGGAAAATCTGAGCCACTGGTTATTTATAGCCAGCCAGAAAATCAGGCATCAGGTGAATAATGCATCGTAATTTGGCAATGTCTCTTGTCTGACATTATCTTGTTTTCTCTCAAAATAAGAGGGAAATTTAAGATAAGGCGCGCCAACGCAATTAAAATGAGGGAATTTTCCCTCATTTTGTTTTTTTAATGGCTAATGCTATTGAATGTCAGAAAAGTGCCCTTATATATTTTGACAATCCGTGGAATTAATTTTATTTGGTGACATGCGAATAAAATTACCTGTAAAAGCGTTAAGCTAAAAACGAAGAGAGAGCTCTATGAATCCTGAGCGTCCAGAACGTATTGAAATACCTGTATTGCCATTACGTGATGTCGTTGTATATCCGCATATGGTGATCCCGTTGTTCGTTGGTCGTGAAAAATCTATTCATTGCTTAGAAGCTGCGATGAACGACAACAAACAAATTATGCTGGTTGCGCAGAAAGATGCATCTACTGACGAACCAGGTGTTAATGATCTTTTTTCTGTTGGTACAGTCGCGTCTGTTTTACAGATGTTAAAATTGCCTGATGGAACAGTGAAAGTCCTTGTTGAAGGTATTCGTCGCGCCAAAATTACGACGTTATCTGACAATGGTGAATATTTTCAGGCAAAAGCAGAATACCTTGAAACACCAGCTGTTGATGAGCGGGAACAGGAAGTCTTAAATCGTACGACAATTAATCAGTTTGAAGGTTATATCAAGCTGAATAAAAAAAATTCCGCCAGAGGTATTAACCTCATTACATGCTATCGAAGAATCAGCGAAATTAGCAGACACCATTGCTTCTCATATGCCGCTGAAATTGAAAGATAAGCAAGCTGTACTTGAAATGTCTGATGTTACAGAACGCCTTGAATATTTAATGGCGATGATGGAATCAGAAATCGATCTGCTGCAAGTTGAAAAACGCATTCGTAACCGCGTTAAAAAGCAGATGGAAAAGAGTCAGCGTGAGTATTATCTCAATGAGCAAATGAAAGCCATTCAAAAAGAATTAGGTGAAATGGATGATGCACCTGATGAAATGGAATCGCTGAAACGTAAAATCGATGCTGCTAAAATGCCAAAAGAGGCAAAAGAGAAGACAGAAGCGGAACTTCAGAAATTAAAAATGATGTCGCCAATGTCGGCAGAGGCTACGGTTGTACGTAGTTACATTGATTGGATGGTTCAAGTTCCTTGGAATAGCCGTAGCAAAGTTAAAAAAGACTTAGTGAAAGCACAAGAAGTTCTTGATACTGACCATTACGGTTTAGAGCGTGTCAAAGAGCGTATCCTTGAATATCTCGCGGTACAGTCTCGTGTTAGCAAAATTAAAGGGCCAATCTTGTGCTTGGTAGGGCCTCCGGGTGTAGGTAAAACCTCACTGGGTCAATCTATTGCTAAAGCAACAGGCCGTAAATATGTGCGTATGGCGTTAGGTGGTGTACGTGATGAAGCTGAAATTCGTGGTCACCGCCGTACTTACATTGGTTCGATGCCAGGTAAATTAATTCAGAAAATGGCGAAAGTTGGCGTCAAAAACCCACTTTTCCTGTTAGATGAAATTGATAAAATGTCATCAGACATGCGAGGCGATCCCGCTTCTGCACTGTTAGAGGTGTTAGATCCAGAGCAAAATATCGCATTTAACGACCATTATTTGGAAGTTGATTACGATCTGTCTGATGTTATGTTTGTGGCGACATCTAACTCCATGAATATACCGGCACCGTTGTTAGATCGTATGGAAGTTATTCGTTTATCTGGTTATACCGAAGACGAAAAATTGAATATCGCTAAGCAACATTTGTTACCAAAACAGATTGAACGTAATGCGTTAAAACCAAGTGAGCTGACAATTCATGACAGCGCAATTATGGGTATTATTCGTTATTACACGCGTGAAGCGGGTGTACGTAGTTTAGAACGTGAAATATCTAAACTATGCCGTAAAGCAGTAAAACAACTGCTCATGGATAGCACAATCAAACATATTGAGATTAACGAAGATAATCTCAAAGATTACTTAGGTGTTCGTAAAGTTGACTACGGTCGTGCTGACACAGAAAACCGAGTAGGAATGGTAACAGGACTTGCATGGACTGAAGTCGGTGGCGATCTACTGACTATTGAAACAGCAAGCGTGCCAGGTAAAGGCAAGCTAACATTTACTGGTTCATTAGGTGAAGTGATGCAAGAGTCTATCCAAGCGGCAATGACGGTAGTTCGAGCTCGTGCGGATAAACTGGGTATTAATGGCGATTTCTATGAAAAACGTGATATGCACGTACACGTTCCTGAGGGGGCAACACCAAAAGATGGTCCAAGTGCAGGTATCGCAATGTGTACTGCATTGGTATCAAGCCTAACAGGTAATCCTGTACGTTCTGATGTTGCAATGACGGGCGAAATTACGTTACGCGGACAAGTATTGCCAATTGGTGGGCTGAAAGAAAAGTTACTTGCTGCACATCGTGGTGGAATTAAGACAGTTCTTATCCCTGATGAAAATAAACGTGATTTAGAAGAAATTCCTGAAAATATTATTGCTGATCTGGATATTCACCCAGTGAAAACAATAGAGGAAGTTTTATCGTTAGCCCTGCAAAACTCGCCGTTTGGCATGGAAGTTGTGACTGATAAATCACACTAAAGAGTGATATTTGTCATAAATTATAGCTAAAAAAAAAGGCTGGATAAGTAATAAAAGCTTGCCAGCCTTTTTTTATGTCGCTAATTTAATGGCGATTTTAATTAAAAATGCTGTTTTATCGGTCTTGCTATATATAAAAAGGCTTGATATAACGACGTTTGCAAAATTTGCCATTAATGGCGAAAAATAACGCATAAAATTATGGGGATGAAAGCGTGAATAAAACTCAACTGATCGACAAAATTGCTGCAAATGCAGATATCTCAAAAGCGGCGGCTGGTCGTGTTGTAGATGCTCTGGTTGCTTCTATCACTGAGTCTTTACAAAAAGGTGATGATGTAGCATTAGTAGGCTTCGGTACTTTCACTGTACGTGATCGTGCAGCTCGTACAGGCCGTAACCCACAAACAGGTAAAGAAATTCAAATTGAAGCTGCAAAAGTTCCTGCATTCCGTGCAGGTAAAGGTTTAAAAGACGCAGTTAATCAATAATAGTTGAACCTATTTTCTGCCAATTGGTTATTAGCTTAACGTGATGGGTAAACAGAAAACGACTCAATTAAAAAATGAAGCGCATCTTTTTGAGGTGCGCTTTTCTTTTTTAGGTTATAAATCACGATTAAACCTTGTATTCTCTGGCGATAAGACGTGAAACTGAAGTAGTCATTTGATAGAATGACGCGTTGTTCTATAACTGAAATAGACAACAATGAATGATTCAGTGATGAGTTAAATGGCTATCGTAATCAATGAATCAAATAATGCTGTTTAGTTTTTTCTTAGTTATAGAAAGTGCGTGTTAAGACTGCGCATTAATACGGGACTGGCTGTTTTGAATGATTGTCGCGTGTCGCGACATTTTGATATTAAGCCAGCATGGGCACATTATCTTTTCGCTGTGCTCAAAATAGTCGTGTAACACCCATAAAAATAATTTTTATTTCACCAAACGGAGCCTCGTCTCGTTATGATGGACAACATTCGTTCCACTGCTAATAATCCATTTATAAAGATACTATTAGCTGTGATCATCCTCTCCTTCGTCCTAACTGGTGTGGGCGGATATCTCTTTAGTTCAGGCGTTAATGATGCTGCTGAAGTTAACGGATATAAGATTAGCCGTTCCCAATTAGAGCAAACTTATCAGCAACGTCGTGCTCAATTACAACAAGATATGGGTGAAAATTTTGCTGCTCTTGCTTCATCAGAAGAAGGTCAGAAACTTATTCGCCAACAAGCACTTGATTTACTGATCAACCAAGCATTGCTTGATCAATTTGCGCAAACTCTCGGTATTTCAGCGGGTGATCAGCAAATTAGAGAGGCTATTTTTGCTCTTCCTTACTTTCAAACTGATGGCAAATTTGACAATAAAAAATATGTCGATTTATTGAAAGGCAATAATATTGATGCTGATGCCTTTGCAGAAGGGATCCGTCAAAATCTTATTAATCAGCAATTAAAATTTTCTATCCAAGGTACGGATTTTGCCTTAGATAGCGAAGTTAAAGAATTTGCGGGATTAATGCTACAAAGCCGTAATGTGCGTTTAGCTTCATTAGATATTCAGCCATTCCTTGAAAAAGAAACCGCATCTGATGAAGAAGTAAAAGCGTTCTATGAGCAAAATAACGCAATGTTTATCGCGCCAGAGCAATTTAAAATTAGCTATATCCAATTAAATGCTCAAAAAGATTTTAATAATATCAACATTACTGATGAAGAAGCGAAGGCTTACTACGATAGTAATATTGATGAGTTCACGACAGCAGGACAGAAACAGTACAGTATTTTAGTATTAGCTGATGAAGCTGCAGCTAAAGCAGCAGAAGATGAGCTGAAAAAAGGGGCTGATTTTGTTTCATTAGTGAAAGAAAAATCTATTGATAGTTTTTCTAAAAAACAAAATGGTTCTTTAGGTTGGATAACTATCGGACAAGAGTTACCTGAGTTAGCTAATGCAAGTTTGACAGAAAAAGGCCAAATCTCTGCACCTGTTAAGATAAGCAATGGCTACGCTATTTTCCGTCTTGATGATGTCAAACAATCTGTTGTAAAACCCTTTGATGAGGTGAAAACAGATTTATTGGCAAAAATGCGTGAAAATAAAGCGATTGATGATTTCTTCGCATTACAACAAAAAGTGAGCCAAGCTGCATCTAATGACAACGACACATTAGCTCCTGCTGCTAAAGCGGGCAACGTGACTGTGGTTAATACAGATTGGTTTGATGAAAATACGGTTCCTGCACCATTAAATAATGAAAAACTCACCCAGTTAATTTTTGGTGGCTCATTAGTGGATGAAAATGGCCCAACAGGCATGAATTCAGACATGGTGACGTTAGGCAATGACAGTGCATTTATCGTGCGCGTAGAAGGTTATAAGCCTTCAGCAACCCAACCATTAGACAAAGTGCGTGATCAAGTGGTTATGCTGGTTAAACAGCAAAAAGCATCACAAGCAATGAATGCAGAAGCCCAAAAACTTTTAGCTGCATTGAAAGCAGGCAAAGGCGAAGAAGCACTGAAAGCGGCTAATATTTCGTTTGGTAGTGAAGAAAGCATTGTTCACTCATCAGCAACAGATGCAGTACAAACCGCTATTTTCTCTATGCCAAAACCGACTGAAGGCAAAAAAGAGTATGGTATGACTAATGTACCGGGTACTAAAGTCGTCCTTATTCAATTAGATAGCGTAACAGAGGGCAAACCAACATCTGAACAACTAGAGTTTATGACTAATCTCTATCGCGCTCAGATGGGGGAAGAGGCGTTACAACTTATGTTACGTGACCTCCGAGATAACGCTAAAATTGAAATTTTTGATAAAGACTATCAATAATCGAATTTGAGTTATTACATTAAAAACCCAGCATAACGCTGGGTTTTTTTATGGCGACTATTACTGATAATTTAAGCAAATAGCATCCTTCCTCGAAAAAATTTTATATTTGAGAGCAGCCCCAAACAATTTTTTTGTAATGTTTCTTTTATTCCTTTCTATTTTTCCTACCTCCTCGTAGTTCCCATTTTATACAATTGCCGATTTATCAAGATATTGGCATTCTTCTTCTGCATTCAGAAATCCTGTTTGCTATTGAATTTAAAGTTATTGAATTTAAAGTTATTGAATAAAAGGAAATTATGATTATGAAGATGGATAAAAAAATGTTGTCAGGTTTTATGGCCTCTATCTGCCTTGCTTTGGGATTAGGGCTTTCTCCTTTCTCTTATGCAGAAGAAGCCATCGCTTCAACACCAACGGTTTCTATTGAAACTCACTCATCAACTGCTCATGATGTTAAAGAAAACAAAACCAGTACAGAAGGTAAAGTTAATTTAAATACGGCAACACTAGATGAATTAATGGGATTAAAAGGGATTGGAAAAGCAAAAGCGCAAGCTATTATTGATTACCGCGAACAGCTAGGACGTTTTTACCACTATCGATGAGCTTGAAAAAGTGTTTGGAATTGGTATGAAGTTAGTTGAGCAAAATCGTGATTTTATCGTTATTAATTAAGGTATTCATTCTTATACGATGTTGAGTATAAGTGATAGTAGAAACGTGAATATTGATTGAAACTCCCTGTGTTTCTCTTTGATCTTTGTTTTGATAAGAGAAACACAGTTTTCTAGCATTTTTCTTTTTTTAAACGAAAACGAGATAAACCTATATCAGAAATTACTAAACTTATTTTCTTGACTATATTTAGGGTAGTACAAAAAAACTTTATAAAAAGTTTATTAGAATAATCAAGAGGTAATAAATTAATATGAGTACATTAATTAAAGTTTATGGTTTTCATTTAGATGTTTTTGAACATGTGAATAATGCACGTTACCTTGAGTTTTTAGAACAAGCCCGATGGGATTGGATTGAGCAACATTTAGATTTTGATTGGTTTAAGCGCAATGGCTTGGCATTAGTGGTTGCTAATATCAATATTAATTATCGCTTACCTGCAAGTTTAGGCGATGAGTTACTCATTGATTGTGAGATCGCGGAAGTGGGAATTAAAAGTGGCGTACTGTCTCAAAAGATCGTGAGAAAAAAAGATGGTGCACTTATCTCTGATGCATTAATTACTTTTGTTCTTGTTGATATTCATACAAAAAAAGCACTGACCTTAACAGAGCAGTTAAGAGAAAAGCTTGAATATGTACGTCAATCATCCTAATACGCAAAGAGAGTATTGGTGCTCTCTGACTAAAGGCATTCAGGCTAATCTGAAATGATTTAATGCAGTGATAATGTTTGATAAATTATCACTGCATAAGCGAAAAATGGTAGGGGAAAGTCGTCACTAGGATGATTATTTAAGACCGACTTTCCGTTTCATTGTCTGCATAATGAGTGTTTTATCAGCTAAATAGGTGTTTAATCCACGTTGTCTTAAATGACAAGCCGCACATTCACCACAGCCATCACCCTGAATACCGTTATAGCAAGTTAACGTTTCATGACGAACGAAATCTAACTTTTTATAGTAATCAGCAAGAGCCCAAGTTTCGGCTTTATCTAACCACATTAAGGGCGTGATAAATTTAATATCACGTGCAATACCTAAGCTAACAGCATGATTCAGTGCTTTTACAAATTCATCACGACAATCAGGGTAACCAGAGAAATCCGTCTCACAAACACCCGTGATGACACTCTCTGCACCAATTTGATAAGCATAAATTGCCGCTAAAGTGAGAAAAAGAATATTCCTACCCGGTACAAAGGTGCTTGGAATATCACTTTCTTCACTTTCTTTGAAATCAGGTACTGGGATATTGTCGCGAGTTAAGCTACTGATCGCGAGTTCATTGAGTAAACTTACATCTAAAACTTTATGCGCAGTTGCCCCTAGTAATTGACTCACTTTTTGTGCTACCTCAATTTCTTCTTTATGGCGTTGCCCATAATTAAATGTAATGCAATGGACTTCATCGTACTTTTCCAACGCTTGAATAAGACAGGTTGTCGAATCTTGTCCACCACTAAAGACAACGACCGTTTTTTTCATCAGAATACTCCTGAATATTGAATTTTTATAAGGATTAGTACGCACAAAAGTATATATATTATGGCAATTTATTACCGATTTATCATTAGGTGATTACTCTTATAGTCAGGGGCAGGTTATCATTATTTTGTAGGGGCATATTTTGAAGGAGTATTTATGTTAGATAAGATTGACCGTAAATTATTAGCGCTGTTACAGGAAGATTCAAGCCTCTCACTGAATACTTTGGCTGAGGCTGTTAACCTAACCTCAACACCTTGCTGGAAACGATTGAAAAGATTAGAGGATGAAGGGTATATTCGTAAGCGCGTTGCGTTGCTTGATAGTGAAAAAATTGGGCTAGGTCTAACAGTTATTGTTATGATTAGAACACAGCAACACAATAGCGAATGGTACGAACAGTTTGTTTCATTTGTTAAGCAAATGCCAGAAGTACTGACATTCTATCGAATGGCGGGTGAGTGTGATTATCTAATGCATGTTGAAGTAGTAGACATGAAAAGTTACGACCTATTTTATAAGCGTATGGTTAATGGCGTACCAGGTCTTATTGATGTGACTTCTAACTTCGCAATGGAAAAAATTAAATACACAACGGCAATGCCGATACCTGAATAAGGTTCATCTTTACCAACTGGCACTTTTATTTTTGTATAACCTTAGGATTTAAGGCGTGGCTCTATTTTCACAGCTCAGTTGGTATTTCCTTAGTGAATGGCGTCGTTATGTAGGTGCCATTTTCTTATTGATGGTTATCGCCGTATTACAAGTGATCCCTCCAAAGATTGTTGGGATCATTGTAGATGGTGTCGATAGCCATAGTCTGACGTTTAGCCAAGTGATGAATTGGATTGGCGTGATGGTATTAATTGCCCTCGCGGTTTATCTTTTGCGTTATGTTTGGCGTCTTTGGTTATTTGGTGCATCTTATCAATTAGCAGTAAAACTGCGGATGCAAATTTATCAACAACTTAATCAACAATCCTCTTCTTTTTATCATCGTTATCGTACAGGTGATTTAATCGCACGTACTACCAACGATGTGGATAAAGTGGTTTTTGCCGCGGGTGAAGGTGTACTGACCTTAGTAGATTCTATGGTTATGGGGCTGGCAGTGCTTGTCATGATGAGTATTCAGTTAAGTTGGGAATTGACACTGATTTCATTACTACCCATGCCAATCATGGCGATTTTGATTAAGCGATATGGTGATAAACTACATAGTCGCTTTAAAACAGCACAGGCACTCTTCTCTTCGCTTAATAATCAAGCACAAGAAAGCTTGAGTAGTATTCGCATGATCAAATCATTCGGACTAGAGCAACAGCATGCCTCCCGTTTTGATGATGTGGCAAAAGAAACTGGACGCCAAAATATGCGTGTTGCAAGAATTGATGCGCTATTTGATCCTACTATTTTTATGGCTATTGGTTTTGCTAATTTACTCGCGGTTGCGGGTGGTAGCTATTTTGTTATTAATGGCAAAATGACATTAGGTGAGTTAACCAGCTTTGTGATGTATTTAGGGCAAATGATCTGGCCAATGCTGGCTTTAGCATGGATGTTCAATATTGTTGAGCGTGGCAGTGCGGCTTATAGTCGAATTAATAGCTTATTAAATGAAAAACTCGATATGGTTGATGGTGAATTATCACCCAAGCAAGGTCGAGGTGTGTTATCCGTTGATATCAAACGTTTTCAATATCCAGAGCAAACGACAGAAACACTGAAAAATATTCATTTCACATTATCACCAGGTGAAATGTTAGGTGTTTGTGGAATGACTGGGAGTGGGAAAAGTACATTACTGGCTGTTATTCAACGACTTTACGATGTGACTGAGGGTGAAATTTGTTTTCAATCTATACCTATTTATCAATTGAAACTGGATGAATGGCGAGCACGATTGGCGGTTGTTAATCAAACACCTTTCCTATTTTCAGATACCATCGCGGGCAATATTGCCTTAGGCCGTCCTGATGCAACCAAAGAAGAAATAGAGTCTGTGGCGAAACTGGCAAATATTCACGAGGATATTTTGCACTTATCTGAAGGATATCAAACACAAGTAGGGGAAAAAGGTGTGATGTTATCCGGTGGACAAAAGCAGCGTATTTCTATCGCCAGAGCACTCTTATTGGATGCTGAGATTTTATTATTAGATGATGCACTGTCTGCTGTTGATGGACAAACGGAATATCAAATTTTACAAAACTTGTCGCAATGGCGAAAAGATAGAACATTAATTATCAGTGCTCATCGCTTATCTGCATTAGTTGGTGCTACGAATATCTTAGTGTTAAAACAAGGTGAGATTATAGAGCAAGGTACACATCAGCAATTAATTTCAATACCGGGTTGGTATCAAGATATGTACCATTATCAGCAATTAGAGGCCGCGCTGGATGACGATGAATAAAAGTAAATCCGTTAAAGCGCTATTGCCTGCATTAAAGCGTCTTTTAACTTATGGTAAAACCTATCGCAAACCCATGACATGGGGTGTCATTATGTTATGGGCTGCTGCCGTAGCAGAAGTAGGTGGACCATTACTTGTGGGCTATTTTATTGATGCAAAAGTTGCCACGAATAATGTGGAGTTGATGTCATCATTGGGTCTAGCATTGGCTTTTATTCTTTTGCAAGTGATTGCCGCCACACTTCATTATTATCAAGCCATTGTGTTTAATCATGCTGCTGTCGGGGTCGTACAACAATTACGCACCGATGTAATGAGTGCGGCACTCAAACAGCCATTAAGTGCTTTTGATAATCAGCCTGTGGGGCAATTAATTTCTCGTGTAACAAATGATACTGAGACGATTAAAGATTTGTTCGTGAACGTTTTGCCAACATTATTCCGAGCGATTGCATTAGTGGTTGTAATGCTAATAGCCATGTTTTTATTAGAATGGCGAATGGCATTCATCGCGATGACTATCTTTCCTGCCGTTATCGGTGTCATGATGCTTTATCAGCGACTCAGTACGCCGATAGTCCGTAAAGTGCGTCATTTTCTCGCCAATATAAATGATGGTTTCCATGAAGTTATTAATGGTATGTCAGTTATTCAGCAATTTAGGCAACAAGCTCGATTTGGTGAAAGAATGTCAGATGACAGCTGGCAACATTATCAAGCACGTATGAAAGCGTTAAAACTTGATGGGCTGTTATTACGTCCTTTATTAAGTATGCTCTCAGCGTTGGTTCTGTGTGGCTTATTAATGTTATTTGGATATCAGGGCAGTGCAGTTATTGGTGTTGGGGTTATTTATGCATTTATCAGTTATTTAGGTCGATTAAATGAACCCTTGATCACATTGACATCACAACAATCGATTTTACAACAGGCAGTTGTTTCTGGTGAGCGTGTTTTTGAACTAATGGATGCGCCTTTACAGCACTATGGTTCATCATCGCATTCCATCACTCAAGGTAATATTGATGTTAATTCGCTTTGGTTTGCGTATCGTGATGAGCAATGGGTATTAAAAGATATCAATTTAATGATCCCTGCTCGTTATTTTGTTGCATTTGTTGGTCACACCGGAAGCGGAAAGAGCACTTTAGCCAGTTTATTAATGGGGAATTATCCTTGGCAAAAAGGGAATATCTTTTTAGATAAGCAACCATTAGAAGCCTATTCACATGCTGCATTGCGTAGTGGTATTGCAATGGTGCAACAAGATCCCGTTTTATTATCGGGTTCACTGCATGACAATATTACGTTAGGACGCGAATGTGATGAATCACATTTATGGCAGGTATTAGAAACAGTTCAACTGGATAAATGGGCTAAAGCCTTACCTGAAGGACTACAAACAGAACTTGGTGAACAAGGTAGCCGCTTATCTGCTGGGCAAAAACAGTTACTGGCATTGGCGCGTGTATTATTAATACCTCCTCGTATTCTTATTTTGGACGAGGCAACGGCAAATATTGACTCAGGAACAGAACAAGCCATACAGAAGGCGTTAAAAGTCGTTAGGAAAAAAACAACACTGATTGTTATTGCTCATCGACTTTCCACGATTATTGAAGCGAATGAAATTGTGGTGCTTCATCGTGGTGCAATTGTTGAGCAGGGCGATCATGCTAAGTTACTCTCGCAAAAAGGACGGTACTATAATATGTATCAATTACAGCAAGTTAGAGAGTCGTTACAAGATCAAGCGCCTGTTGAAGTAGAATAATAATCTTAAATAAAATATATCATTTTAGAGGGCACATCATTTTTATGTATGTGCCTTTTTGATTTCCCAATTATCTTACTTTTATCAAAATAGTCGTCGTATTTTTGCACCAACTCGGTGAACCTTTTCATTTAAATGATTTCAAAAATAAAATTTTATTAAAATATCAATGAGTTAAATAATGGCATGTCTTTTGCTTTTCTATATAGGCTTTTTTTCTTTCAAATATCGACGAGGTTTTATATGAAATATATCATCGCCATTATTAAGCCATTTAAATTAGAAGAAGTGCGAGAGGAGCTCTCTGAGTTAGGTATAAAAGGAATGACAATCAGTGAAGTAAAGGGATATGGACGACAAAAAGGACATGCGGAATTGTATAGAGGAGCAGAATACGAAGTTAATTTTCTCCCCAAAGTAAAAATAGAACTCGCTATTTGTGATGAGCAACTTGAGTCAGTTATGCAACTGATAATGCAAGCGACTGATACAGGGAAGGTAGGAGATGGGAAAATTTTTGTTTTTGAATTATTGCAGGCTGTTCGTATTCGTACTGGTGAGTCTGGTGATGAAGCACTTTAAAGGGGATATTCGATGAAACGCTTACTTTCTTTGCTATTAATGTTAGTGCTTACACATTTTTCTTCGTCTGTATTTGCGACTGAAACAACCATTGCTGATAAAGCGGATAACGGTTTTATGTTGATATGTACGGCTTTGGTCTTTTTTTATGTCTATACCCGGTATTGCTCTGTTTTATGGCGGATTATTAAGAGGGAAAAACGTACTTTCTTTGATCACGCAAGTAATGATGATCTTCAGTGTCGTTATTATTCTTTGGGTTACGTTTGGTTATAGTTTGGCATTTACTGCGGGTAATAAAATTTGGGGTGGGTGGTCACTTACTTTTTTTAAATAATGTATCACTAGATTCGCTCGCTGGTTCAATGAATCAGTATATACATATTGCGTTTCAAGGCTCTTTTGCTGTTATCACTGTTGCATTAATTATTGGAGCATTAGGAGAGCGCATTCGTTTTTCTGCACTACTTATTTTTACGATCATTTGGTTCACATTTTCTTATATCCCTATTGCGCATATGGTATGGGGAGAAGGCGGTTGGTTAATCGATGATGGTGCATTAGATTTTGCAGGGGGAACGGTCGTGCATATTAACGCGGCTATTGCGGCTCTTGTTGGTGCTTACTTACTTGGTAAACGAAGAGATAGCCAGCATACAGCACTTAAACCTCATAATTTGCCCATGGTCTTTACTGGTACAGCGGTACTCTATATTGGTTGGTTTGGTTTTAATGCAGGCTCTGCTGGCAGTGCAAATGCGATTGCGGCTTTAGCATTTCTGAATACAGTAATAGCAACTGCTGGAGCTGTACTTTCTTGGACAGCATCAGAATGGCTCACCAGAGGGAAACCTTCTATGCTGGGCAGTTGTTCTGGCTGTATTGCAGGATTAGTTGCGATTACACCCGCTGCTGGTACGGTCGGAATGATGGGCGCTTTATTTATCGGTGTCATGGGGGGGATCATCGGACTTTGGGGCGTCGTTGTTTTAAAGCGCTGGTTAAAAGCTGATGATGTTTGTGATGTTTTTGGTATTCACGGTACTTGCGGTATTGCTGGTTGCTTATTAACAGGGATATTTACGGCTTCATTTTTAGGTGGAGTGGGATATAGCGATGGAATGACACTCAGTAAACAAGTTGTAATTCAACTAATTAGTGTCGTGATCACAGTGATTTGGTCTGGTGTTGTCGCTTACACAAGTTTTAAAATTGCAGATAAGCTGGTAGGTTTACGTGTTACAGAAGAGGAAGAGCATGATGGATTAGATTTAACCACTCATGGTGAAAGAGCCTATCAACAATAATTGTCTATTCCCCCTCAATTGAGGGGGGAATATGCCAAGATATTATTTTGAATGTTTAGGCCGTTTTTGGCGAATAACGCCTTCTTGAACAGAAGAGGCAACGAGTTGACCATTTGTATTAAAGAATTTACCTCTAACAAATCCTCTCCCCCCCGATGCTGAAGGGCTTTCAATTACATAAAGTAACCAATCATCCACACGGAATGGGCGATGAAACCACATAGAATGATCAATCGTAGCGACCTGCAGACTTGTATCCATAAAACCTAAGCCATAAGGTTGTAGAGCGGTTGGTAGAAAATCAAAATCAGAAATATAACCAAGCAAGTATTGATGTAAGAAAGGATCTGATGGCATTTCACCACGACTACGATACCAAACATAGCGTTCAGCAGGTGCTTTAGAGTAGCCAAAAGGGCTAAAATATTGCACCGGACGCGCTTCAAAAGGCGTTTCTCGTAGTGCTAAAGATTTAATCGGCTCGGGTAATTTAGGCGCTAATTTCTTTAAAATCTCATGCTGTGAGATAAGTTCATTAGGAAAAGGCACATCTGGCATTGTATCTTGATGTTCAAAACCTTCTTCAAATTCTTGAAAAGAAACCGTCATATAAAAAATAGGTTTACCATGCTGAATGGCGCTGACTCTACGAGTACTAAATGAACCACCATCACGAATAAATTCTACATCATAAACGATAGGCTTATGGCTATCACCAGGACGTAAAAAGTAGCTATGAAATGAGTTGATATAGCGGTTATCCGCAATTGTCTGTTTTGCTGCGTATAGTGCTTGTCCTACAACTTGCCCACCAAAAACTTGAGGTAATCCTAAATCTTCGCTTTGACCTCTAAATAGGCCTTCTTCTATTTTTTCAAGTGCCATCAAATTAATGAGATCTTTCAATGCTTGACTCATAGTGTACCTGTATCATTCGATCTGGTTGTGTTTTAATAAAGTTGATTATATACAATCCTAAGGATATAAAAAAATAATCTCCTTTTTTATCTTAGAGAGTTATCTAATGATAAATGAACAGCGTTGATAAGATTATTGTTTATCATCTTATCTGGTACGTCGTAAAACCGATCCTTCAGGGAGTGGAAGATGTCAATGAATATCCCAGATGAATTTGTGAGAGGAAAAAGGCGCGTTTAAGGCAATTGAATAATCAGTAAGTGCGGATTTGGGTAATTAATCATCACTTAGGCTCGCTTTCCTTGCTATTTGGATCAGTTTAAAACATAATGCGTGACGTCTTAGCAATAAGACAATCTATGGGGTCTTGTTGGTTCTCCCGCAACGCTAACTTGTTAACTCGGTCAGGTCCGGAAGGAAGCAGCCATGGCAGGTGTCGCGTGTGCCGGGATGTCGCTGGCAAGGCCCCACCCAATTTCTAGCTCTTCGTAATTTCCAATCCTTCATAGCTATTATCTTCTAACATTTTTATTTTCTTTTATATCTTTACTCTTTATGCATGTTTTTTTGGGCATTATTTTCTTTGGATTTGAGAGTCAATATTATTGAATAGAAAATAGTATGCTTAATGTATCAATTTATTATTGGAAAATTTACGGTAGTGCTTATAAACGGAAGAAATATTTGGGGCAAAGGAGTGCAGTTCATGCCGTAATAAGTCAACGGCATGATGGTGTGTAATCATTCTACTGATAAGAAAAACGTGAATAAAACGATATCTAAATTAAGAAATAATAACCCTACTACTATAAAAAAATTAAAATAGCAAAAATAAAACTAAGGTAATTAAATAAAACTAGATTATCTTACAAATTTCCAAACAGACGCTGGAATTTTATCATAGAGTTTATTCATTGTGAGTTCTGCTAAAACGGTGGTCTGCGGCTGAATAAAAACAGCTCTAGCTCATCATCAGAGAGTTCATATTTATTTTTTTTCAATCACACGTTCTAATGTTTCGATTGAAGTACATTTTCTTAAACGCATTAGATAGTCAGTCTTAGTCATGTTGTCTTTTCTCTATTATTAAAATAAAACTAAAGATAATTAAAATTACTTAATATAACTTTTTGGGTTCTTGGCAA